>JBLMWR010000802.1:0-3508 GCA_050257335.1 Deltaproteobacteria bacterium
GGCTGGAAACACGGCTGATGATCTCAGCGAAACGGTCGATGCCGCCCGTCTTCTCCAAGAGCGACGTGAGGACCGTCACGCCGCAGACCATGACGATCACTCCCCAAGGCATGCCACGGACTGCCCTGGCTTCGTCGCTGACGCGTCCCAGCGTGAGCACCACAGCGGCTGTGAAGGCGGTCATCCCGAGGTGCCATTTGCCGAAAATCACTCCCGCGACAAGGGCGGTGATCACCGCCACGGTCAACCAGTGCCGGGGCTGCATCGGGGCGGCGGCGTCATCCCCATTGGTCGCGGCGGGCGGCGCGAGATCGATCGCGGGTTCGACACGCCCATGATCGGTGCATGTCTGCGAGAAGAGCCGCCAGCCGCCGAACGCCATGTATCCGCTGAAGGCGACCAGGAAGTTGGCGAGAAGGTTCCATCCGAACGTTTGCCCTTCGAACCCCGAGAGCCCCATCTTCTCGCGCATCAGCTCGTTGGCGATGATTCCGGTCGGCGCGAACGGAGAAAGGGCCCCTGCCAGGGTCCCGTGAGCGACCATGATCGTCATCAGGAACGGGGGAATCCCGGCCCGCTGCGCCACAGCCATCGCCATGGGGGCCAGGAGCGCTGCCGAGGCGATGTTCCCCGCCCCCACCGCTGCCAGGCTGAACGTCAGGAGAAAGAACATGACGGGCATGAGGCCAACGTTGCCGCGGCAGCCGCGGACGGCCAGTCGTGAGATCTTGTCGAGCGTGCCGTTTACCTGGGCCTGCGTAAAAAGGAGCGTCACCCCGACCAGCGTCAGAAACAGGTCTGACGGAAAGCCCGCGACGATGTCTTTGACGGCGAGCGGCTGCCCGCAGGCCGGCGCGACAAAGACGCCGATCAGCCACGCCAGGGCGACGGCGACCACGCCGGGGTTGACCGCCGTCGTGCAACTGAGGACGATCACCACGAGCAGCGCGGCGAGAGAAATCCAGGGGAGGTCCACGGGGGAAAATCCAAGTAACGAAATCCGAATCCCGGCGCCGGGAAGGAAATCCGAATGATGAAAGACGCACTAAACGCCATAGGGTACGTTGCGGTCAAGTCGCAAGTCCAGCGGGGCGACGATCGCGGGTCAAACGGGGCCTATCCGTTCATTGCCCATGGGTGATATCGGGAAGGCCGCCCGGAAAATCAATTGACCGTTCAGTACGTCATGCACGCCGTGCCGGACTCGAAGCCACAATGCGGAGAATACCCCTTGAATCCAACCCTTCCCCTCGCCGGCATTCGCGTGCTCGACCTGACGCGGGTGCTGGCCGGGCCGTATTGCACGATGATCCTCGCCGACCTGGGGGCCGAGGTAGTGAAGGTCGAACTCCCCGTCACTGGTGACGACTCGCGGCAGTTCGGTCCCTTCCTGCCGTCGGGGATGAGTGCATATTTCGCCAGCATCAACCGCGGGAAGAAAAGCGTCGCGCTTGACCTGCACGACACGCGGGACGTCGAGACAGTGCGCCGGCTGGCGACGCGGGCTGACGTTTTCGTCGAGAACTTTCGCCCCGGTACACTGGATGCTTTCGGCCTCGCGAGCGAGGCCTTGCGGACACTCAACCCGTCGCTGATCTATGCCTCACTCTCGGGCTTCGGCCGCTCGGGAGACGCGGCGGGGCGCCCGGCGTACGACATCGTCGTTCAGGCGATGAGCGGTCTGATGAGCATCACCGGCGAAGCGTCCGGCCGCCCGGTGCGAGTCGGCACATCGATCAGTGACATCCTCACCGGAATGTTCGCGGCGATCGGCATCCTCGCAGCGCTGCACCGGAGGGGAAAGAGCGCGAACGGCGCCGATCTCGACCTGGCCATGCTCGACTCGACCGTCGCCGCGCTGGAAAACGCCGTCAGCCGCTTCGATGTGACCGGCACCGCGCCTCAGCCGCTGGGGACGCGGCACCCGTCGATCGCTCCGTTTCAGTCGTATGCCACGGCAGACGTCCCGATCGTCGTCGCCGTGGGAAACGAGCCCCTCTGGAAGAAGCTGTGCGACGTGCTGGGCTGCCCGGAACTCGCCGACGATCGGCTTTTCATTGATAACGCTGCCCGCTCCCGCAACGTGGACCGTCTCGAACGGGAGCTGCTCGAGCGGCTCCGTACGCAGCCGGCGGCGTGGTGGCTGGCGCGGCTCGCCGAGGCGGGCATTCCGAGCGGCCCGATTCGCTCGATCGCCGACGTCGTCCACGATCCGCAACTGGCCGCGCGGGGCATGTTGCACCGCATGCATTCTGCCGAAGACGGCGGCTTCCTTACCGCCGGTTCCCCGCTGCGGTTGGACGGGGCGCCCCTGCCGCTCTCCGATCGCGCCCCCCAGCTCGGCGAACACACGCAGGAAGTGCGGCGTGAATGGCTCGGTGAGGTCTAGCGCGTCGAGCGACAAAGCCACTGGCTCCCGACGGAATCTTTCCCCCTTCGCAAGGGGGGGGGCAGCGGGGTCGGGTGAAGAAGTTGTCCCAACGCACGATTTCCCACGGCTCGACGGCCGCCGGAAGTCGGAACCACGAAAAACACAGCCGCTGTCGGTTGCATCGGTAAGGTCGTTTCCCTAGAATCCGTCCGTGCGGGCCCTTGGATCCCACGTCGCTGTCAAGGAGGTTCTGCACCATGAAACGCATCGTTTCGGGCCCACACGACCATCGCCGCGGATTTACGCTGATCGAGTTGCTCGTGGTCATGGCGGTCATCGCTGTTTTGGTGGCGATCCTTCTGCCGGCTGTGCAGCAGGCCCGAGAAGCGGCCCGGCGGTCGCAGTGCAAAAACAACCTCAAGCAGATCGGTCTGGCGCTGCACAATTTCGAGGGAGCCTTTGGGAAGCTTCCCGCCGGGGCCATCTGGAAGGTCAATGGCACCAATAAGGGGTCGATCTACGTCTACCTCCTCCCCTACCTCGAGCAGAGTGCGGTGTATGACGCCTACAACCTCAATTTGCCGAACATCGACGGAAGCACCTTCCCTGGGACTTCCACGCTGATCGGATCGGTCGTACTGCCGACGCTGGTTTGTCCGAGCGACAGCCACCCTGCGCAGTATTTCGGTCGGGCAGTTCATAATTACGCGGCGTCACGTGGCCCGACCGATGTCTTCAGCAACCCGAGTTGCCCGTGCGCGTATCCGTGGCAGTCTTTTGCCCAGGCCCCCCTGGATGATCCCCGGAATTTTGCCGGCCCGTTCACCCGCGTGGGGACGCCGATCCGGTTCGCGGACGTGCGGGACGGCCTGACGAATACCATTTTTTTCGGGGAAGTCCGCCCCGAGTGTTCGGAACATGCGCAGAACGGATGGTCGCTGTCGAATGACGGGAACGGGTACTGCACGACGTTGATTCCGATGAACTACGATACGTGCAACATCAACGCCTCTGATCCGTGCCGTCGTCCCTGTACCTGGAACACCGAGGTCGGATTCAAATCGGCCCACACGGGGGGCGGACACTTCCTGCTGGGCGACGGCAGCGTCCGGTTCATCATGGAGAACATCGACTATC
>JBLMWR010000803.1:0-3812 GCA_050257335.1 Deltaproteobacteria bacterium
GCCCGGGACGAGGATTTCGAGAAGCTCAAATCATTTGTCGAATCGGGTGGGAGGGTGATCGTGACGGCAAATTACTTCTTCCGCGGGACGGTGGAGAGCGCCAATAAACTCGTCGTTCCTCTCGGATTGAAGATGACCGACACTGAACCCAGGGGGGACACCAGCCTCGTGGAACTCGAGGAATCGGACATCCCGCGCCACAAGCTCACCACCGGCGTGCGCAAGCTCAAGTTCTTTCGGCCATCGCCGGTCACCGTCGAGGATCCGAAGGCCGGTGCGATCCTCGTGGAGACCCCGCTCGATCCGCAGCAGGGACTCGTTGCCGTCGCCCGCTTCGGCAAGGGAGACGTCGTCGTTCTGGGAACGTCCCTGTGGTGGAACTGGATCGCCAGCGTACAGGAATCGGGGGCCGACAACGCCCGGCTGCTGCAGAACCTGCTGACGAAGCCGGCGAAGTAGGTCCCGCCTGCCGGGACGGACCCAGTGCACCGATTCTGCGGTCGAATGTACGCGAAAGCTGGCGTCGAGCGCGAACGACGGCCCCAAACGAGAAACCTGGCGGGGCTTGTCGATGCGCCGCCAGCGCCGGACACTGTTCAACGGAATTGCCGTAATTTCGGCGTGCGCCTTTGCGTCTTCGTAGAGGGGACGGGACTCCGGGGAACCTTTTCGTGCCGGCCAACGTCTTTAACCTGCCCCCTGGCGGCGGCGTGAGCTACCGTTGTGTGGGAAGATCGGCCGGTTTTGGGCCGCAATCACGGTCTTTTCCAGCATCGGGAGTCGCTCATGAGACGTTTTGTGCTGATCGGAGTCACGGTACTGGCTGTAACGGCTCCGCTCCGTGCCGGCGAAATCGATTTCGTCGAAGATTTCTCGCTGGCCCCCGACCGCGCGCTCCCCCTCAAGCAGCTCATTCCGGGTACGGAAGACTTCTATTACTACCACGCTCTGCATTACCTCAACACCGAGCAGTACGAGAAGGCCGAGCAGCTCATCGAGCCGTGGGTGCAGCGGCACGGTCAGACGCCCCGGCACTGGGAAATTCGCACGCGGCTGGCCCTCTTGACCTATGAGAAGAATCCGAAGAAATCGCTGGAATATCTGCGGAACCGGTTCGGGATCGAGTTTCCGCATCAGAAGGAAGAGCTGAACGCCGAGCCGAAACTGCCGATCGTTCTCGATTCGGCCCTCATCTCGCGGAAGGCCTTCACCGATCGGGCGGTCGCCTTCAATGCGAATAACCTCGATGGTTTTGAAGACGCCGCTCTGGACTGGCTGACCGGCGCCGACCTGAACGCAAACCATCGCCGCAGCCTGCTGTCGCGGCTCGCCCGCCCCGATTACCCCAATCTGGTGAAGCTGGTCGTTGACGATCTCAGCTACAAGAATTCCGGGGGGTTCGGGTCTCACGGGATTCACCGGCAACTGCTCCTCAATCAGCTCGAAGACCTGCTGAAACTCCGTCCCGGCACATTGACTGAACAACATTTCGTCGTCACCTATCTGACCAAGCTCCAGCCTGGACCGGACGAAGACTGGAGGCACAATCCGGAGGTACTCGAAAGATTTCTCGACCGGCTGTACTCGTTCGCGAAACGGCTCGTCCCGGCGCACAACTCGCTGCTGGGGCACGTGCTGTATCACCGTCTGGTGCTCGACCGGCAGCGCGGGAAGTACGATAAGGAGCGATTCGTCGAGTATCTCAAGCTGCCGCGCCGCGTCGGCTATGCCTCAAAGGCGATGCTCGAATCGGAAACACTCAAGCGGTTCCCCTGCGATCTGAATGCGAACTACGAAGGGGCCACGCTGCTGGCGCCGATCGTCAATGACGAGCCGCTCGTCCGCAGTTACCTGGCGCACTTCTTCGTCGACGCCGCCAGCACGAAGGAATTCGAGCCGTACGTCAACGACGTCTATCTGCGGCACCTGTTCGCCGAGACGAAGATCGTAAACGGCCTCGGGGAACCGGAGCAATGGGCATCGCTGCTCCCCCCCGAGATGTTCCAGCAGCTCAAGGAGCGGATCGACATCGATTTTGCGTCTACGAACAGGACGCAATTCGCCGCCGAGGCCCCGGTGGGGCTCGACGTGCACGTCAAGAACGTGCAGACGCTGATCGTGAAGGTGTTCGAGATCAACACGCAAAACTACTACCGCGAGCACCAGCGGGAAGTCGACACCGACGTCAATCTCGACGGCCTGGTGGCCAATTTCGAGAAGACGTACAACTACAACGACCCGCCGCTGCGGCGCATCACGCGGCATTTCGACTTCCCGACCTTGAATAAGGCCGGGGTGTACGTGATCGACCTGATCGGCAACGGCCGCAGCAGCCGGGCGCTGTTGCGCAAAGGGCGGCTGTATCATCTCGTCCAGGCGAGCCCCGCCGGGCAGGTCTTCACCATTCTCGACGAGAATCACAAGCAGGTGAAAGACGCGACGGTGTGGCTGTCGGAGCACGAGTACCAGGCGGGAAAGGAAGGGCTGATCAACGTCCCCTTCAGCACCAGTCCCGGACGGCAGCCGATCGTGATCACCGCGCCGCTGCCCGGCGAAAGGAAAGCCGGCCAGGGGCAACCCGCCGACGCCACCTACTCGTCGCTCGACTACTTCCAGCACGAGGGCGAGAACTACGCTCTGGCAGCGGGCTTCTACGTCGATCGCGAATCGCTTCTGCGGCGCAAGACGGCCGAAGTGGTCATCCGGCCGGGACTGACGGTCAACGGGAACCCCGTGTCGCTCAAGCTGCTGGACGACGTGAAGCTGACAGTGACGTCGGTCGACCTCGACAACATCGCCACCACGCAGGAAGTCCCCAAATTCGAGCTGTTCGAAGATCGCGAAGCGATTCATGAATTCGTGGTGCCAGAGCGCCTGGCCTCGATCAGCTTTACGCTTTCAGCCAAAGTCAAGCAGCTCAGCTCGGGGGGCCAGAAGATCGACCTGGCGGCGGGCGGATCGTTCTCGCTCAACGAAATCGACCGCACCGAGAAAATCGAAGACCTGCACCTGCTGAAGGCCGACGGCAAGTACGCCGTTGAGTTCCGCGGCAAGTCCGGCGAATCGCGCGTTTCGCGCCCCGTCGTGTTCTCGATCAAGCACCGCGACTTCCGGGCTCCTGTCGGCGTCGTCCTCAAGACTGACCCTGCCGGACGCATCGCCCTGGGGAGCCTCGCCGATATCACCAGTGTGACGGCCACCGGGCCGGAGGGAACTGCCCATGTCTGGAACTTTGCCGGCGACAGGCACACTTACCCGAGGACCGTGCAGGGTCGCACCGGGGAGCCAATCATGCTTCCTTACCTGCCGAACCGCGGCATGGACGGCCAAAAGAGGGCCGGCGCGGGCGAGGCGAATCCGCCGGGGGAAAAGGCCGGCGCCGTTCCCCGCGACGAAGTCTCGCTGCTGGAGCTCCGCGGCGAGATTTATGTCGCCGACCGCTTCGAAAACCTGAGCGTCAGGAACGGCCTACTGGTGGCCGACAAGCTTCCGGCGGGCGATTACTACCTGTACCTGAAGTCCACTGGCGTCCGCGTGCGCGTGCGCGTCGCGCCGGGAACGCCGCTGGGCCGGTTCGTCGTGGGGCCGCTCCGGCAGCTCGAAACGCCGGCGCTCGCGCCGGTGCAGATCGAATCGATCGCAGCGGCGGACGACAGATTGCGGATTCAACTTCGCAATGCGTCGAAATTCACGCGCACACACGTTCTGGCGACCCGTTATGTGCCGGAATATGACGCGTTCGCGCTCCTGAGCCGGGTCCGCGGTCCCGAGCCGTACCTGTTCCAGCATTTCCCGGCGCAGTCGGTGTATCT
>JBLMWR010000804.1:0-4753 GCA_050257335.1 Deltaproteobacteria bacterium
CGAATTCAAATTTCCCGGCCTGCCCGAACTCGGCTTTCATCTTGCGCTGCACGGCCTTCGTCTTGAGCGTTGCGTTTCCATTTTCGTCCACGTCTTCGACGTTGCGCGTGGTGACCGAGTCGTGCGCGGTCGAGTTCTCGATCTTCATCCCATTGATCGTCTGCGTCTGCTTCATTTCCTGCGCAGACTTATAGATGAGGGTTGCTCCTTTGGTGAGCTTGTATTTCAGCAACAGCGGCTCGTCGGCCCGCGACAGGCCCGCCAGAGCGAACATCGCCAGACAACCGACCGCCAGACCCAGACCGCGGTAAAAGCTGCGCTGAAGCATGAGATTCTCCTGATGCAGGTAACCGGGAAATGAGATGACATATCAAAAACTGCCAGCGCGAAAGATCGTGCGCGAGGCTGGCACGCGTCTGACGACAACGGGCGCAATGCTGCCGCGGATCAAAAATATACGCGAAAAGATACCCCGCCGGCAGCCGCGAGGTTTCAGCAATTACCGCCGGGAACCGCGGTCGGCGCCCCGGTTGAAGACGGCCGGGTCGAACGGGTCGCCTCGTCCGGCAGGCAGCGGCTTACTCGAAGCGGACGCATCGCGGACGCTGGTTGGAAAGGGCTTTGCGGCCGGGACGACGTCGCGAGAGCCGGCGCCTGAACGGCCGGCCGGCAGGTTGTGCTCGTCATCGGCGGCGGAAACATGCCTGACCGACTTCATGCGCCGTCCCTCATTGTCGTCGGGCTTGCCGCGAACCGTCTCTTCCGCGGCGATGGCCGCGACCCATTTCTGAAGTTCCTCGAGCTGTCCTTCGCCGCGCGACCCGGCGAAGATGGGGCGGCCGCGCCGTCCGTGATTTCCCCGCGGGGCCGTCAGGAGCCGGCTCGATCGCGGTTTTTTGACGTCGATCCATTCCAGAACCTCGGCGAGATTGCGCTCGGCCGCATGCCGGTTGGCGTCCCGGCCGGGCGTGACCTTGTACAGCCGGAATCCTGTTTTCGAATTGAGGCCGTGACACCCCGCGGCAGTGCAGTTGTTCACGAGCAGGGGCTGAATGCGGCGCGCAAACTGGAGCGCCTGCTCGCGGGAGAGCCCGCCCAGCGAAACCGCCTCGTCCGTCGCGGCGGCGGCCTGCCGGGCCGCTCGCACGGGATCTTCGTGCACGACGACGTTAGCCGCGGGCGCCTCGTCTGACCGAAGGGCTTCTTCTGCATTCCGCAACAGACGTTTGGCATCCTCGCGATCGGGTTCCAGCTTCAGAGCCGCATTCAGCTCCACGCGGGCCTCGTTGTGGAGCCGGTTCGTCAGGCACCATTGCGCGAGCAGAACGTGCGCGTTGGCCGATTGCTGCGACAGCGCACCGTCGTGGAGTTTCTCGTATGCGTCGGTCAGGTTTTCGGCGTGCAGTTTGACGAGCGTTTCCGGGACGGCCATTTTGCCGTTCGTGGTTTGAACGTCGTAAACCCTGCCCGACCGCAGGATCTTCCCGCTGATGATCGCCCCCGTTCGCATCACCAGAATCCCTTCCTGGGCCGCGCGGGAGGCAGTCGGGGGGTCCGCCTCGTCGGCCCGGACCGGCGCCGGGGCCGTGAGACTCGCGACGGTCGGCAGCATGCCGCTGCACGTCAGCAGCAATACCATCGGCAGACAGGTCCGCGGTCCGATCATACGGCGGGCTCGGCAAGCTGGTGAAGGAAAAAGAGGCGAGAGGAGATGGGGGCAGGACAATAGTCGTCCCGTTGATACCAGTCAAGAGCGGAACGCGCTGGATCCGTTGGACCCGTTTGATGCCAGCACCCTGGCTGTCCCGGCACGCCGGGACCGGGGTGTTTCCTCCGGGATTCGAGGCCGCCACCAGGGCGCTGCAGATTCTGCTCGTCGTTGTGCCGCTGCAGCCTGTCGCCGGGCACTACCGCACGGCGCTTGTCGCGCTCGGCAGGCAACGGCACGACCTGGGAGTGGTCTCCGCGGGGGCGATCGTGCGGGTTGCCGCAAAGCTGGTTCTCATTCCGCTCGCGGGCATCAGCGGCGCCGCCTGGGGGACGCTGACCGGCGAAGCCGCTGTGATGCTCCCGGCGGTTTTCGTCGCCCGCACCCCCGTTCGGGCGTCTCAGTGGTCCGAATCACCGGCTCGCGCACCGTAGGACGGCCGTTCCGGGCCGTTGAAAGTGGGCGATGGCCCAGAAGGGCCGTCCGATGATCGGTGGGTGGCCGGGGCGGACCGAAGTGAAGCCCCGGATCGCGGAAAAGACGCTCGAGCCAGTCGAATGACGCCCGCTTCTCCAGCGGCCTGACCCGCATTTCTCACGACCGGTGGTTGAATTCGAGAGAACCCATCGTGTCGTTTGGAATTCCCTGACCTCCCACGAGTTCGGCCACAGGCTCAATGAACGCCGGCGGTGGCGGCGGCGACGGGATAGAGGTTCCCGTCTTCGTCGAATTCCATGTCGCGGGGCTCTTCCACGACTTCGAGGTCGTCGCGGGCCTCGATGAGGGGCAAATAGGCTTCGCTGGCCAGCAGTTCGGCCAGTTGCAGGGTGTTCGAGATGTGAAGCACGCGAGTGTGCTCGGCCGGGGTCAGCCCGATCGTGGGAAAGGCAGCTTCCAGAACATCCCGGTCGGTTTCCAGCGCGACCGGCAGCGACGCCGCGGGGACGTGCCCCCCGGTGATGGCGTTGATCGCCGTAATCCGCTTGTCGACGGCGGCGATGGTGCGGTTGTTCGTGAATTCGGCCATGCCGATGCCGCACGCGTTGCCGTGCGTGGCTTCGGTCAGCCCGCGCACAAAAATCGTCTTCACGGCGACGCTGTCTTTTTCGGTGGCCCTGTGGTCGTTGTATTTTCGGCCGATGACGTTGGTGTCCATTCCTGAACCGCTGATGTTCTTCCCCAGCTCGTCGACGATCAGCAGATCGACCTTCTTGAAGGGAAGCCGGGGCATCCACTCTTTGGCGAGCACCAGCAACTCTTTTTCGCGGCGCATAAAATCGTGAGGGGGAACGGCGGCGATGAGGGCCGTCTCGTCGTAGGCGTTTTCCACGATCCCCACGCCGCATGCGACCTTGCACTTGCGCAGCACGCTCTCGGCGACGGCGGTGACGATTTCCAGCCAACTGAAATCGTTAATCGCCCGGTGATAGATCTTGGCCCCCTCGTGTTTGCCCAGCCCGATCAGCATCATCTTGTGCAGACCGCTTTCGATCTCGCCGACGAATCCGGTGTGCGGTTTGACGCGGCCGGCGACGACGACGTGGTCGGCCCCGTGCGCGTGGCGGTCGAAGTGCACCGGAATCCCCTGCGGGGTCTTGTCGATAATGACGGTTTCCATCGAGGACCGAATCTCGGCGCCCACATAGTCTTCGGTGATGCCATAGCCTTCCACGATCTCCCGCTGGCCCTCCGCCGTCCCGCCCCCGTGGCTCCCCATCGCCGGGACGATGAACGGCACCGCTTTCAGCCGCTTGAAATGTTCGACGATAGCCTTGGTGATGACCGCGATATTGGCGATCCCGCGGCTCCCGACGGTGATGGCGACGGTCTGCCCCGGCTTGATCTTTGCGCCCAGGCCGAGCGCTTGCAGTTGCCGTTCGACTTCTCCGGGAATGTCATCCACGCGGGGACAATCGAACTTCTGACGCAAACGCAGCATTCGGGGAAAAGGCATCGCGAGGTTCTCCGGGGACGGAATTCGTTACGGGCTTCAAGTATAGGGGAATTCGCGAAGAAATTGTAGCCGGGTCCGGAGTGACGGACGACAGCCGGGACTCGACCATCAGCGGGCGCTCCTCTATAATTTCTCCTGGACCCGCTGAAGTCAGCCATTCCCGCCATTCGTCTTCAACCCATCCTCCATGCAGATCGTTCGCTATCCGCACCCGGCCTTGCGGTTCAAGTCGGTCCCCATCACGCAAATTACGACGGAACTGCGCGACGCGGTGCGCGAAATGTTCGACCTGATGTATGCCGCCGAAGGGATCGGCCTGGCGGCCAACCAGGTCGGGCTCCCCTATCGTTTTTTCGTGCTGAATCTGACCGGCAAGCGGGAGGAGAAGGATCAGGAGCACGTCTTCATCAATCCGGAAATCGTCAAGCGGAAGGGGTCGCAGGAGGCCGAGGAAGGCTGCCTGAGCTTTCCCAAGCTGTACGGCCAGGTCCGCCGCGCCGGCGAGATCGTCGTCGAAGCCTTCGATCTCGACGGCCGCGGATTCGAGCTGACGATCGACGACCTGGCCAGCCGCGCCATTCAGCATGAGACCGACCATCTCGACGGCATGCTCTTTACCGATCGCCTGAGCGACGCGGCGCGGCGCGAAGTGGCGACGACGCTGGGGGACTTCGAATCGCAGTTCCGCCGGCAACAGGAGCTGGGCGTGTTTCCGTCCGACCCGGCGATCGAGGCGGAACTGCGCCGTCTTGCAGAGGCACAGGTGCCGGGGAAATAATGGCCGCTGACGAGCATCGAACCTTGAACCTCGTCATGATGGGGACGGGAGACTTCGCCGTTCCCACGTTTGAAACGCTGTACCGCACCCCCCACCACGTCGTGGGACTGTTCACGCAGCCCGACCGGACGGGGAGCGGACATCACCGCGCTCCGCAGAACCCGATGAAGCAAGTGGCGCTCGCGCACGGCACGCCGGTCTTCCAGCCGCAAAAAGTCAACACCCCGGAGGCCCTTGCCGATCTGCGATCGTTGCAGCCGGATCTGCTGGTTGTGGCTGCTTACGGCCAGATCCTTTCGACCGAACTCCTCCA
>JBLMWR010000805.1:0-3421 GCA_050257335.1 Deltaproteobacteria bacterium
CGAGGCGATGTTTCTGCGGCTGGACATGCCGGGGCACATCAAACACACGAAGGGAGACACGTTCAGCGAAGTGTACCTGAGCTATCACGGGAAGATTCCGGCGAGCGCGTTTTTCGAGAACTTCGCCCCGGACGAAAAGTTCAACTACACCCGCGGACGGGACAAGCTCCCGAAGCGGTTCATCCGCGCCTATCATCTTCGCGACCCGAAGACGGGCAGAGACGGGCCGTGGCTGGCGGGGATGACGCTCCAACCCGACGTCGTTTCCGAAGCATGGTGTCACCAGCGCGGGTACGTCTGCATGATCGAGGAATTCGGCGGCCGGCAGATCAAAGCGGGAGAATCGTTCAGCGCCGCTTTTCTCGTCGGCTTTTTCGATTCGATCGACGAGATGTACGCCGTTTACGACCTGTACTCCGGACACACGGGGCTGGAAGTCAACCAGGAAGGATGGAAGCTGACGAAGTGAGACGGTTGGAAACCTGCCCCACGGCCGGCTTCGTGGCGAAAATGGGGGCGGCGCCGTAAAATAGCGGCTTCTCGACTCGTCTCGGATTCTGTGGCACATCTCGACCAACCACTCTTGGCAAGGAGCCGGTGAAGTACGATGGCTAAGACTCATGTGGATGACGTTCGTAACGTGGCGATCGTGGGGCACGGTGCGGCTGGAAAAACGACGCTCGCCGATCTGATGCTTTTCAAAGCCGGGGCCGTTTCGCGGGCCGGGTCGGTCGACGACGGATCGAGCGTCCTCGATTTCGACGATGAAGAGAAGCAGCACAAGTACACCATTTCGTCGAGCCTGGTGCACTTCACGCACGGCGGCAAGGCATTCACCGTCGTCGATACTCCGGGCTATCCCGATTTCATCGGCCAGGTGATCGGCGCGCTGCGGGCTGTCGAGACGGCCGTCATCGTCATCAACGCCGCCGCGGGGATCGAAGTCAATACCCGCAAGACGTTTGCGCTGGCCGGGGACGAAGGCCTCGGGCGGATCATCGTCCTCAACAAGCTCGACCAGGAGAACATCCGCTTTCCCGAGCTGATCGAATCGATCCAGGCGACGTTTGGCAAAAAGTGCGTGCTGATGAACGTCCCGAACGGACTGGGTACCGCCTTCACCTCGGTCGTCAGCACCCTGCACGTCCCCGATACCGCCCCCCCGGGGATGCCGATTCAGCCAGCTGACGTCACCCAGTCGCTGATGGATGCCATCGTGGACGCCGACGAATCGCTGATGGAACGATATCTCGAAGAGGCCGAGTTTACCGACGAGGAAATCGCGCATGGGATCGAGCACGCCATCGCGGCCGGAACGTTGATTCCCATCTTCTGTCTGTCAGCGAAGACTGGCGTGGGAGTCGCCGAGTTCCTGCACGAGGTCGCGGAAGACGGGCTGACGGCAGCCGACATTCCCCACAAGGCCAAAAAGCCTTCGGGAGAAGAGCTGCCGATCGAGGCGAAAGTGGACGGACCGTTCGTGGCCCAGGTGTTCAAGACGCGGATCGATCCGTTCGTTTCGCGGATGAGCTACATCCGGATCTTCGAAGGGAAGATCGCCAAAGAAGGGACGGTGCAGTCGACCCGCACGGGCAAAACCCTGAAAATCGCCAATCTGTTTCGGATTCAGGGGGGACAGCAGGAGCCGATCGACGTCGCCTCGGCCGGCGACATTGTGGCCCTCATCAAGATGGACGACCTGCAGGTGGGCGACACTCTCACCGACGGCAAGCTCGGCCCGCTCGCGATGCCCCCTTTCAAGTTCCCCACGCCGATGATCGGCCTGGCGGTCGAGCCCAAGAGCCGCAACGACCAGACCAAGATCTCGCCCGCGCTGCACAAGATTGAAGAAGAAGACCAGACGTTCCACACCTCGCGCGAGGCCCAGACCCACGAACTGGTGATGCGGGGAATGAGCGACCTGCATCTGAAGATCATCGAGGAGCGGCTGCACCGCCGCGAGAAGGTCGACATCCTCACCCATCCGCCGAAGATTCCCTACCGCGAAACGGTCAACGGCGCTCATGAGGGAATGTACCGGCACAAAAAGCAGAGCGGCGGGGCGGGGCAGTTCGGCGAGGTCCATCTGCGGGTGTCGCACCTGCCGCAGGGGCTCAATATGGAGGAATACTGCACCAAGGCCCGGTTCGAAAGCATGCGGTCGTTTCACTATCACCCCCAGATCAACTACGTCTTCGTGGACCGGGTTTCCGGCGGGTCGGTCCCCAACCAGTTTATCCCGGCAGTCGAAAAGGGGATCCTCGATCGGATTGAAAAGGGAGTGATCGCCGGCTACCAGGTGCAGGACGTGTGCGTCGAACTGTTTTTCGGCAAAGACCACCCGGTGGACAGCAACGAAAACGCCTTCAAGACTGCGGGAAGCATGTGCTTCAAGCAGGAGTTCGCGCTCGCCAAACCGGTGCTGCTGGAGCCTATCGTCAAGCTCGAAATCACGGTGCCGGGGGACAAGTTCGGCGACATCACCAGCGACCTGAACAGCCGGCGGGGCCGAGTGGAAGGGATGGATTCGGCCCCCGGCGGGTACCAGACGATCATCGCCAAGGCTCCGCTGGCGGAGGTCACGACGTACGCCCGCAACCTGCAGAGCATGACGGGGGGACGGGGGGCGTTCACGATGGAATTCAGCCACTACGAAATCATGCCGTCCAACGAGCAGGCCAAGGTCGTCGCCGCTGCTGCGAAGACGAAGGAAGAAGAGGAGTAATCCTTCGCCGCCCATCGGGCAGGTTTCCACCTTGCCCGTCCGCGTGCGAGTGATGAAACGACTGCGAGCGTCGAGCACTCCGGCTGCTTCGAGCAGCAGCAGTGCGCTCTTGCAGTCGACCCGCGCTCGGCCGCCGACACGAAGTCGCGCGGCTGTTACCGCCCCGGCTCGGCCGTGATGATCCGGTTTCTGGCGTCGACGCGCGTGACTTTCAGGAAGTCGAGCCGCCGGGCGAAGGCTTCGACGTCGTTCACCGGACCCACCTTGATCGTCGTGGTCTCGTCGTCGCCCGTGATTTCGCCGATGGCCCGTCCGCGATCGTCGGTGACGGCTTTCAGCCGGTCCCGCAAATCATCCTGCGCGTCGTCGCCGAGCGGGGCCTTGACGACGACGGTCACCATTTCGACCGCCTCGTCGTTCGGAGACGAATCCGCGGCATCCGGCTCGTCGCCGGACGGTATTCCCATCAGGCCGCCGATGAGCGGCTTGAACGGCTGCAGTTTTTCTTCCGCATTCGCCATGGCCAACATGAACTGTTTCTCGGTTTTGGCGGCGGATAACTCCGTCAGAACCGCGTCGACGGCGGACAACAGAGCCATGAGCTGCGGTTTCGTCGCCGCCAGGTTGTCGGGCGAAAGCAGCGAAAGGCGGGCGTTCGCCTGGCCGATGGTTTCGTACCAGTTGTCCGCCAAGTTC
>JBLMWR010000806.1:0-4281 GCA_050257335.1 Deltaproteobacteria bacterium
CATTATGGAGACGCGCGAACATCCGCGACGGTTCGGCGAGGGCCCCAATGGGAACATGACAATTTCGTTCTTTTCCTCTTCCGTAAGTGACAGGCAACATGCGGGCGGCATTGCAATACATTGGCGAATACTCTCCTGGCGGAGAAGGATGAGAATCAGTGAACCTGGACAAGCAGGTCATCCTTGACATGCTGAAGAGATTGCGCCGCAGGGACCGCACACGACGCCTCTTCGGGGCGGCGGAGCACGACTACCGGCTCAATCCGCCCGTATCGGTTTCCGTGGTCGAGAAATTTGAACGGACGCATGGGATTGTCCTTCCCGAGGACTACAGGTATTTTATCACCGAGATCGGAAACGGCGGTGCCGGGCCCTACTATGGCCTCTTCCCCTTCGAACTGCACGACGGTTCGCTCAGCCTTCCGGAATGCGACGGCGGCGATCTGATCGGCGACGTTTCCAAACCGTTCCCTCATGCGAAGGGATGGAACCTTCCAAGGTCATTTTGGGACCAGGAGCCCGAGATCCCGCACGGTACTCTTGCCGAAGAAGACAGGATGGTGGCGGAGTGGGATCAGGTTGAACAGGAGCATTACTGGAACCCGTCGATCATGAACGGTGCCATTCCGATCTGCCATCTGGGGTGCGCCCTGCGGCAGTGGCTCGTCGTGAGCGGCGACCAAAGAGGCTTCATCTGGAGCGACTACCGTGCCGATCGGCGCGGCATCTTTCCACTGCAAGCCAGGTCGGGCCGCCCGATGTCGTTTTCGGACTGGTATCTGTCCTGGCTGAATGAGTCCCTGCGGGCAACCAGTTTTGGAAACCGAATCGCCGATTTTCTGCGCGGCGGGAAGCAGGTGAAGGTCATCAGCTTCCACGAAGAGGACGATTTGAAGTTGAGGCAAGCCGGGCAACTGGCCGATGCCATTGCGGCACCACGCCAGGTCGCCCATCGAGGAAGCCGGCGCCGTGACTTGCTGGCGGCGCTGATCCTGATTGCCGCCGGCGTTGTGCTCGGCGTCGCAATCGCCCTGCGGCGCCGGCGATGAAGACCGCAGATCCGCATTCACGGCTGTTCCGGAGGACGGAAGGAAGTGTCTGCCTGGCCCAGTTCGGCGAACGTGTTTTCGATCGCCTCTGGAATCATGATCGGCCAGGCCAGCAAACCGTGAAGCAACGTCGCCGGCGACAGTGCGGGTTTCTCGGCTGGGTTTTTCGTGCGCCAGCGCGCCAGCAATTCGTGCGCCAGATAGAGTACGCCCCCGGCGATTCCGAACAGACACCATGTCCCGAGCGCGGCGAGGAGTCGCAGCCGAAAGAGCATGACCACGAAGAGGACATAACAAGCCAGAATCCCCAGATTGCGGCAACCGCGCAGCGGCTGCCGGATCGTCATCGAAAAGGCCGTCGTCCAGATCGTTGCGATCAGGAGGTAAATCGCGTAGTGTGCGTCGAAGTACGGCGAGAGCATTTGTCGGATCCAGCGATTACTGAGCACTACAGAATCGACGGCGAAAGAACCAGGCAGCTCGGCAGCCAGCGTCCCAGGCCCGCAGCAGGATATCCCGGAGTTCGCCAAAGTTCCACTCAGCCCAGGCTGTCCGCCTTTAGCGGAGAACCAAAGGATTACGACAAAATCGTTCACGGCGGAGACTTTGAGACGCATCGCGTTTAAGACCGTGCTTTTTAAACTGCAGTGGACGCGAAGAACGCAGAGAGTTGCAGGCATGCGCCTTCTTTCTCCCCGTCCTCGGCGTCCTCGGTGGTTCAAGAAAGCTCATTCCCTCTGCTGGCGAATTCACCTCAACCGTAGTCAATTTATCCGCGCGTATCCGCGTCATCCGCGGTTCTCGTTCTGATCGTCTTTACCCAACCTGCCGGTCGGGGGGCTTGTTGACTATGGCAACTGCTTTTGTCGCCGAACGCGGGCGATTTCCTCTCGATACGTCCGGAGACGATCATGTCGTATGCACGGCACCGTCCGTCCGGGTCGCTGGCGCCGGGCTGATCTTTGCCGTTTCTCCGCGTGAGCGGACCCAAGTCGATCGAGAGCACCTGCTGGCTGCGGTGCGAGAACTTTCCGGTCGCGTAACGGGCGATCTGGAACGGTTGCGCTATTCTTATTCATTTCGCACCGAACGGTTCGGCTCCGTTTCCGGCATGATGTCGGGCATCCAGATCGGAGGCAAGCCGTACTATACGCTGATGGGAGGAAAGGGGACCTGCCTCCTCACGGAACAAGAGCTGGATGCGCACGGCAGAGCCGTTCCTGTCAGGACGATCGATTTGCGCGGCGATAAGACGCTCGAGACCGAGAATTTCGGCAGAATTACGTTTTCGAAGAAGAAGTTGAAGCTCACGATTCACGAGCAGTTGCCGCGCTTTTTGGCTTTCCTCGAACAACAGACAGACCAGCACATTACGAAAATGCTGGAAGAAGCTCCGCTCGGTCCGCTGGGTCTGGTGCGCGCGCTCGATAAAGGGGAGGGATTGGGCGAACAGTGGATCGGCGAGCAATTCCACGGCTTGGGGCTGGACGCGGCCCGGGAATTGGTTGCGTGCTATGCTGAACCCCGGAACCTTCCTCTCAGAGACCTGATTGCCCACGTTTTCAAAACGATGTTTCGTCCCGCCGAGGTGTGCCCGATTGTTGAGCAAGCGCTTGGATTGGAGACCCGGCCACAACGGCGGAGACTTTACGAGACGCTGCTCGCGCAATTGCAATGAACGGTGGCTTCTGTCGAAAAGAGAGGCTGTGATGGTGAACATTCCAGCCGACGTTCTGGCCCATCTGTTGAGTCAGCGCATCGAACGCTGGGTGGCCCGCGGTCGCGCCCTCGACGCCGCCTGGGACGAAGCCGGCGTGCGGCGGGTGATGCGCTTCGGGAAGCGACGCCGGCTGTGGGCCATGATCCCGTGTGCAGGTTTCGGGGCTGCATGCACCGCCGCTTTCGTGGTTGAGATCGTTGGAATCCCGCTCGGCTTCTGGACCCGCATCGCCTACGCCTTCTTCATGTTTCCCCTTTTTCTTGTTTCCGTATGGCATGCCGTGGGGGTGTGCTTCACGACGGTCGTCCTCTCCGATGCGGAGGTCGTGGTCCGCTTCGGTTTCGGGGGGTCGAAGACTCTGGAATGGTCGCGGGTCTTCTCGGTCAAGTTTTCGCCGTTGCGTTCGGATTTCGTGATCGAAGCGATGGACGGCAGCTGTCTGCGCATACCGGTCCAAATGGACGGCCTGCGCACGCTGTGCGATTTCTTAATCACACGGCTCCCCGCGACCATTATCGATCCGTCCGTACCGATCGCCATGGCGAAGCTGATCTAGCTCCTGAACGCCACCTCAAGTTTGATTTTCCCAGTCGCGGCCGCAAAAATGCGGTCACCTCTCGCCACCTTTGGTCGATCCACGGGCCGGGAAGGCATGGGTTGTCCCGAATCCGGTTCAACCAGACAGCTTTCGTCGCACGCGGACACGTCGGAACAGCGAGAAGAAAAATCGCCGCATTGCCCCTGCGGGACGGCTCATCGAACCCTGTCGACTCGGATGTCCGCCCCGGTTCAGGTGCGCCAAATCGGCAACGGCCGACAGCACTCCGCTCGGCTCAATCGGCTTCCATTTACTCTGCCAGCCATGTCCACCCGTCATCACGAGCAAACCGGCGGATGAAGTCCGGAAGATCGTGCACCCCTCGCCCCCTTCATCGAGGTCGTTCGACAGACTCACTTCGAATCCATCGGACAGACAACGGAGAATCTCGCGTCCGGCGTCGGAATCGTGCCCGACTGGAATGGCGAAATAGGTGATGAAATGGGTGCCATCAAAACGCGTACCTTCGGTGACCAATGCGGCGAACGACATCTCGATCTCCGATCCTTTCGCCGAACGCCGCCAGTTGTAATCTCCACACGTCGCACTCATCGGAGGTCCCCACCCCCCTCCGCCCCGGCTTCGCGCAACAGGCGCAACACTTCAGTGGCGCGATCATGCTTGTCCTTGAAGCGGTCGCCCAGCGGTCCCCCGGGACGATAACCGTAGACCTCGATGACATTGAGTGCTTTCTGCAGCGGCGTTCTGCCGAAAAATTGCACCCGCACGTCAGCGCCCAGTTCCAGCATGGTTTTCACGGCGGCGACGTTGCTGTCCTGAATGGCCGGAAACAACGGATGAATTCCGCCTGGGGACAAAAAGTTGATGTCGGCCCCCTGTTCGACCAGTGATTGAATCTGTTTCATCTCGCGCCGGGCGATCGCGCCGACCAACTGCCGATGCAGCTTCTCGGC
>JBLMWR010000807.1:0-3500 GCA_050257335.1 Deltaproteobacteria bacterium
ACCGGCCCGCCCACGTGCGGGACCGGCGGCGTGCCCGGCGTGGCCATCGGGCAGGTGTGCATGTCGCTGATACGTGCCGCGGGAGGCATAAGCGTGCCGCTCTTAACAGTCGCGCGCCGACTTCACACCGCATCCTCAGCCCAGGGATATCCGCCCGGTCCTCACCCGCCCCTATTATCGACGGCCGCGCCGGGATGTTGAGCGATTTCTTGCCGCGGCTGAAAACCCAATCGCGCGAGCGCATCGCCCAGTTCCGGACCGCCGAAAAGCTGCCACGCCTTCGGCTGGTCGAGAGGCTCGACCAGAACGGCCGGGACGCCGGCCAACATGCTCCGCACGAAGTCCGCCTCGTAGTGCTCCAGGATCGCCGACAGCACGCTCGGCCAGCAAAGCCCCAGGATGCCCGCCTGAGGATCGTCGGGCCGGGCCGGGGCGCGGAGGAAGCGGCGGAGTTGCTCCGCCAGCGCGGCCTTTTCCAGCCGCGAAAACAAGCAGATCACCGCGTCCGATCCCCAACCCTCTTCGACCAGGGCGGTCCAGTCGGGCAGCCCCTCGGCCGACATGACCGCGGGCAATGTCGCGGCGGCCGCAGGCGCCAGCCAATCGAAGAGGGCCTCCGGCGAAGCGGGCTCTCCGGGCGGCGGGACGCCCGCGCGGCCAAAATCGATGACGAAATGGAGCGGCTGCCAACGAACGAGACGGCCGGCCACGTCCGCCGGCGAAATCTCGTCCGCGGACCCGCGGTAGCGACTCAGTCCCGTGCCGCACGTCCGCACGCTGCAATGGAAGCACGGGCGGCGCGGGGGCTCGGATGAGGGGATCCCGTCAACCCTGCGCGCGCGGCGTGCCGGGGCGGCCCGGACCGGCGAGAGCGTTTCCCGCGCCAAGCCATCCTCGATCGCGACGACGAACCGGGTTGCCCCGGCGACGATCTCGTCTCCGTCGCGAAGCACAGTACGCTCGGTGAGAGGGATTTCGCCGAGAAAAGTGCCGCCGGTGCTCCCCAGGTCTTCAATGTAGCACGCCGAGTAATCGGTCTGGAGCGCGAAATGGACCGGCGAAAGCGATGGGTCCACGGGAAGGGCGAACTCCGCCCATTCCGTTCGCCCCACCTGGACTTTCTGCCCGGCCGTCAACGCTATTCGGCGGCCCAGGGCCGGGCCCGAATCCACCCTCAAGACAACGCGCACGGCTGGAGCCCCCGGAACTGTGGCGGCGAGGGAGGGTGTATTCTAGCCTCGCCGACTCTCGCCCGTCAACGCGCCCCTTGTCCCCCTGCTGGGGGAATATTCGAAGACTTTACCGCTAATGGATTGACATCGCTGGGGGGCGTAAACAGAATGGTCGGCGCAGATCGCGGGAACCCGCCATTCGAGGCAGATTTCGTAGATTCTCCAACCGGGAGCGACCCTTGCCATGGCACTCTGGAAGAAGGTCAAGCGGCTGTCGGGAAGCGGAAGAGCAACAGGACGTGGCAAGAGCAGGAGATTGCTGAAAAGGCGTCAGCTCCTCTGTGAACCCTTGGAGAGCCGGACCTTGCTCACCGCGTCGATCATGGGGGTCACCTCGCCGCTGCCCGACGGCGCTTATCGCGAAGGGACCGTTGTCCCGATCGCAGTCACCTTCAGCGAGCCGGTCACCGTGACCGGCACTCCGCAGTTGACGCTGGACACCGGCGCGGTCGATCGCCAGGCGACGTTCGCCAACCATGGAACGCTCACGCTCGTCTTCGACTACACGGTGCAAGCCGGCGACACGAGCGGGGACCTGGATTACGCCAACGCCGCCGCGCTGGGGCTCAACGGCGGAACGATTCAGGACGCCTTGCTCGCCGACGCGCTGCTGACGCTCCCGTCGCCGGGCACCGCCGGGTCGCTCGGGGCCAACAAGAACCTGGTGATCGACACGACCGCGCCGGATGTGCTCAGCGTCGCGCCGGGCCCGACCCTGGTGGCCGACGCAGACGTCGGACCGGGCGAATTCACGGTGGCGGTGGGGTTCAGCGAGGCGATGGACGTCAGCGTGAATCCGACGCTCACCTTCACGCCGGACGTGAGCACGACGCTCGTGGCCGCGGGCGGTACGTGGACCGATGCCACGCACTTCGTCGCGACGTACGACGTGGCCGACGCGGGGGTGACGGTTCCAAGCGTGGCGATTGGGGTCTCGGGGGCAAAGGACCCGGCGGGGAATCTCCAGGCCGTTCACGCGGGCGGCAATGATTTCCAGGTCGACACGCAGAACCCGACCTTCAACCTCCCTGCCGTTGCTACCCCCCGAAACCAAAACGCCGGAGTGCTCGCCATCGACTTCTCCGAGCCGGTGACGGGATTCGACGTCGGCGACCTTTCACTCGCCAGAAACGGCAAGGCGGTGACCTTGACCCCGGACATGCTGACCGGGACCGGCAGTTCCTATAGCCTCGATCTCAGTTCGGTCACCAACCTGGGCGGGAGCTACGTGCTGGGCGTCAACGCGCCGGGCGGGATCGTCGATGCAGCCGGCAACGCCCTTTCGGCCGGCGACGTCAAGGCCTGGGCGATGAACGTCGGCAACCTGGAGTTGCAGGCCGGGGCCCTGCGATTCGACGACAACGCCCCCGGCGGACTGGACGATCAGTTGAGCATCGGCGTGGTGGGCGGAATGGTCCGCTTCCATTCCAACAACACCGTTCTTGCCGGCGGCGGCCTGACGCAGGTCGACGGCAACACTGTCGACGTCGATCCGGCGGCGCTAAGCTCCATCACCATCAACGCAGCCGGCGGGACCGACACGTTGACCGTCGACTTCTCCGTGGGCAATCCGATCCCCGCCGGCGGCCTGAACTTCGACGGCGGCGATCCGTCCGTTTCCCCAGGGGACAAGCTGGTGATTGCCGGGGGGAGCTTCAGCGCGCTGGAGTACAGCGCAACGGGCAGCGGCGCAGGCAGTCTCAGCCTGGACGGCTCCCAGATCTCCTTCACCGGCCTCGAACCGGTCACGGTCAACTCCGCCGTCGGCATCACGACGATCGCGATCGACGACGGCAATTCCCACGCCGCCACCATCACGGCCGGCCCGCTTCCAGGGCAAAACACCCTGACTATCGACGGCGGCCTGGAAAGCCTGACGTTCGCAAACCCCGACGTCGAGCTGAGATTGAACGCCGACGCCGGCAGCGACACCTTCACGATTGACTCGCTTGACCCCGGCTTCCGCGCGTCACTCGCTGTGACCGGCTCGACGGGGGCATTAGACACGTTCAACTTGAATACCTCGCTGCTCCTCGGGTCCGCGACCTCGGCCGGCAATATCAACATTGACGCGGAGGCCACGAACCTGAATGCAGCCGACGTCACGACGGCCGGCACGCAGACCTACCAGGGCCCGCTGACGCTGGGGACGGACGTCACGCTGAGTGGGTCGGTGGTGACGACGCAGGGCGTGGTCGCGGGAGGGGGCCACAGCCTGACCATAAGCGGCGACGCGGTGTTTGGGGACGAAGCCGGCGACACGCTGGG
>JBLMWR010000808.1:0-3077 GCA_050257335.1 Deltaproteobacteria bacterium
CCTCCTCACGTTCGAGAGCCTCGACGACGTCCGTCCCGACCTCGTCCTCCTCGGCGGGCGGCGCGTCGCGAAGGGGGGGACGCTCCTCGTCGACGTCCCCTCGCGCGGCATCCCCGAAGGGCCCGCGCTCCGCCTCGACGGCTTCGACGCCTCGCGCCTGCGCCTGCCCGCGGCGGCCGGCGCACGGGTCCGCGTCATCGAGGTCCGCCCCGGCTCCCTCGCCACCGGCTCCTCGACCGAGGCCGCCCTCGTCGTCGACGGCGCGGCCGCCGCCGACCCCTCGCGCGACCTCGCCAAGCTCGCCGTCGTCGAGCGGCACCGCGGCACCGGCAACGTCGGCGTCTCCTTCGCGCGCGGCTTCGGCCTCGCGCGCGGCGCCATCGCCTCTTCCGTCGCCCACGACTCGCACAACGTCGTCGTCGCCGGCTGCGACGACGCCTCCATGGAAACCGCCGTCCGCCGCGCCGCCGCGATCGGCGGCGGTATCGTCGTCGCGCACGGAGCCCAGGTCCTCGCCGAGGTCGCCCTCCCCGTCGCCGGCCTGATGTCGAACGGACGGATGGAGGACGTCGACGCCGCGGAGCGGAAGGCGAACGAGGCGGCTCACGCGCTCGGCACCACCGAGACCAGCGCATTGTGGTTGATTAGTGAAACCGTAAATACAGCCAGCGTGGAGAACAGGGCCGATCCGGCCGCCAGTCCGTCCAGTCCGTCAATGAGATTGAACGCGTTCGTGACCCCCAATACCCAGAGGATGGTCAGGGGCAGCGCGCCCATCCAGGCAAACACGTGGTGCCCGAAGAAAAGAGGAACGGACAGTACCCGAAAATCGCCGAAGAAAAGGATTAGAGCCGCCGCAACTTGCACGGCAAACTTGAAGCGCGGACTTACCGGCCGGAAGTCATCCACCACCCCGACTGCGAAGACCAGTGTCGCCGGCACCAGCACCCACAGTACATTCCGTCCCGGAAAGCCCAGGGTGAACCGGAACAGGCGCGAGGCCATCAGAAGCAGGGCGGTGATCGAAAGAAAAGTTCCATAAACAGCAACCCCGCCGAAGCGGGGGATGGGAGCGGTATGAAGATGATGTTGCTGGACGGGACCAGCTGTCCAGCGGCTGCGCACCGCAAGGTTGCGAACCTTGCGGGTAAACAAAAGCGAAAAGCCCAGCGCACCAAAAAACAGTGCAACCGAGGTCAGGAGCATTTCGCTATTCGCCCCCGCAGAGCCGTCCTGGATGCGCCTGTCATCCGTCGTCCAGAAACTTGGATTTTGGAAACTTGTGGCGCACTATAGCATTTAGTTTCAAAAATTAAACGTAATTAACTTGGTGACACTGTGGAAAATGCGGGAGGAAATACCGGAAGGGGAGTGCGATTTGCGCGGACGCCTGGAAGATCGGGATCTCAGGGTTCGATAGCGCCTGAGATATCCCCGGTGGCTAGGCTGGGAAGGTCGCGTATCGTAATCGCGTCGAGCACTCGCAGGTAGGTTTCGGCGGTCTGGGATCGCGACAGGTTCTGTTCGATGTACGTTCGCCCACTTCGTCCCAGGTTTCGGCACAGATCGGGACTCTTCCAGAGCTGCCGAATAGCGTCAACCATGGCTGCCGGATCTTGCGGCGGTATGCAGATTCCCGCCCCAGCCTCCCCTAGCAGATCGCGGGCTTGCCCTTCAACAGCCAGTACCACTGGCCGGCCGCAGGACATAAATTCCAGCATCTTGGTGGGAATCACCGTCTTAAACACATCGGAGCGCCGTAAGGTCACCAGGCAGACATCGGAGGCGGCCACCAGGCCCGGAACTTTCTCCCGCGGCTGCTGGGGCAGGAACTGCACATTCTTAAGCTGGCGTTCCCGCGCCAGAGACATGACCCGTTGCTTGTCGGCTCCCTCCCCCACCAGCAGGAACACGACTTCCGGCATTGACTCCGCGCAGCACACAGCGGCGTCCAGCACCGTACCCAAATCATGCGCCATGCCCAGCGTTCCTATATAAGAAACAACGAATCGCCCCTGCAGGCCGTGGTCGTTGCGCACCGCCTCCCCGGCAGCCGCCGGCGAAAACAGTTCCGTCTCCACGCCGTTGGGCACAACCGAAATCTTCTCCCCGGGCACGCCCCACTCCCGGACAATGTGGTCTTTGAACGCAGGCGTAACCACTACAAGCCGCTGGCATGTCCGGTACAGAAATCCCGCGAGCCGGCCAAGCCCGCGATGCAACAGCGACCGGCTGCTCCCCACCCCGACAGCGGCCAGGGATTCAGGCCACAGGTCGCGCACCTCCAGCACAAACGGGACATTCTTAATTCGGCTCACCCACCAGCCACAAATACCCACCAGCAACTGCGGCGAGGTCGCGATCACCACATCCGGACGCTCAATAAACGTGCCCGTCAGGCAAGCCGACAGGCAGAAGGAGATGTAGTTGAGCATTCGCTCCGCCGGCTTGCGGTTGGGCAGAGGAACCAGCCAGGTGCGAACCACGTTGACTCCGCCCACCTGCTCGCGGCAAACCAGGCGCCGAAAGCGCGACCGGTATTCCGAATGCACAACACCGGTGGGATGATTGGGAAATCCCGTGAGAACGGTCACCTCATGGCCGGCGGCAGCCCAGTAGCGGGCCAGTTCTGAAACACGCGCGGCCGGCGCCCCCATTTCCGGCGGAAAGTACTGCGATATATACAGGATTTTCACTTTCAATAATAGAGAAGCTTGAAGGCGCTCTTATAGGCCAGGGCGGCGTTCCGCTGAAGGAAATTCCTGCGGTACGCGCTCCATTTCTGCGCATACTGCATGAATAAATCCTCTCTTGTAAGTTTGTGCAGGACGCCGAGCTGGGCGATGTGCAGCCGGTGGTAAAACGGGCTGGCTAGCATCTTCAGCCTGGTTCCGGCCAGCTCGTACAAGGACCAGAAACCGGCATCGTACTTATCGAGATTGCGCTTCAACGTGCCCACGGTGGCGACAAACAATTGCCGGGTGCCTTCCTCGGCGGTCGCGAGCCAGTAGTCGTACACGCCCCACATCGCCCAGAAGAACCTATTCAGAACGTGGGTGGGTGGAGACACGATGTAC
>JBLMWR010000809.1:0-2757 GCA_050257335.1 Deltaproteobacteria bacterium
CCGTGAATTTCCAGGAAGCTCGCCGCTTTCTCGGTGAACTTGCCAAGTTCGTTGGTCTGCAATTCGTGGCGATGTTCGCTTTTCATGACACGCGCGAGTATAGGCCGCTGCTGAACAAACGTCAAGAGGCACTATTCCGCCGCCACGGGGGTCGTCAAGGTGCCGATCGAGGCGATGCTGCCGTCCATGAGGTCGCCGTGTTTGAGATACGTGCCCGTCGTGTTGCCAACGCCGGCGGGGGTGCCTGTGGAGATCAAGTCTCCGGGCTCCAGCGTCACGAAACTGGAAATGAATTCGATGACCGCCGCGACGGGAAAAATCTGCAGGGCGGTCGAGGCGTCCTGGCGGACTTCGCCGTTAAGACGCAGTTGCATGGCGAGCGCCTGCGGATCGGGAATGGCATCGGCTGACGTGATGCACGGTCCACAGGGGCAGAAGCTGTCGTGCCATTTGCCGTGCAGCCAGTCGAAAAACGAATCCTTCGGACGATCCTTTCGCCGGGAGTTCGGCCGGAACTTGCGGTTGGAGATGTCGTTGATGATTGTATAGCCCGCGATCGCTTCGAGGGCCGCCGACTCGTTGATCCCTTTCGTCCGCCGGCCGATGACCACCGCCAGCTCCAGTTCCCAGTCGATGGCGCCTGGGGAAATGGACGGAATGCGAATCGGCTTGCCCGGGTCGGTGAGGGTCGTCGTGGGGGGCTTCATGAAGACGTAGGGAAACGTCTCGGCCCGCTCGGCGGCGATGCCGCCCCCTTCCTTGATATGGTCGGCGTAGTTCCCCGCCAGCAGGAAGATCTTGTTCGGCCGGGGTATCGGGACGAGGAGCGTGGCCTTCGCAGTGGGGATGACCGCGCCGGCCGGCACGGCAGCGGGTTCGAGAGTCACGAAATCGGCGAGCCTGCGCGCCGCAGCAAACCCGACCCCATGCGGAAGAAAATCGAGGAGATCGTCCCCCGCGGGGAGATCGAGCCTGGGCCCCGACTGCCGATTGAATGCCCCCACGGCCGCTGCCAGAGGAACAACGCGTTCCTCGTCGTAAAAGGCGGCCTGCGATGTTCCCTGATGTTGAATGCGACACAAACGCATGGGACGGTTCTCCGGGAGGGATCACTCTCAAGGATTGGGAAGGCTGTCATTCTAATCGCGCCAGCCGAGCGCCGCGATGGTGAAACGGCGCAAGCTGCGCCGAGCGTGCCCAATTTTTGCGATGCTTCGTTTGCGGGCCGACCCCCTGGAAGAGTTTGCCTCACCGGAGCGTCGCGACCCGGGCGGGCGGAATTCGCTGTACCTGTTTCAATCGCCGGGAATATGTTTGACGCCGGGTATCCTGCCTGCTTATTCTGAGACTGTTGCTCGCGGGCCCCGCTCGGTGACTTCACCGCGCGGCAAATCTTCGGAGGATTTCAGGGCCAGCATCGCCAGGAGGCGGGCCTCGCGTTCAATGCGTGAGACTGAGTTTGACACGTTTTGCCAGTTTCCGTATTTTACGCCCCTGAATCCGCTCGGCTGAAACGATCCCTGCCTGCTCCGGGAGAAGTCTCAGCGACCGTGGAACCATGTTTGTACCAAACGACGGTTCAACCCCTCCCGCGGCTGACAAGGTAAATCGTGACGTGCCAAGCCCGTTCGCGCTAGCGGCTGAAGAAGCTGGAACGTCTCCTCATGCCGCCGCAACGGAGTTTCCAGGCGCGCACAGCGACGTAAAAAGTCCATCCGTCGACGATCGGCTGACGAACCAAACGGCGGACTTTGCGCAGGAGGTCAGCCGCGAAGCCACGTTCGTCGAAGTGGCAGCGCAGGATCTGGCGGCCCAGATTCAGCAGGACTCCCGATCGATTGCCCTGATCCAGCGTGAACTGCTGGATCGCTGTCGCGTGTCGCGCTCGCACGCCGGCCGATGGCACATTCTGCCCAATCCCGCCCTTGCCGATGAAGTGGCTCGGATGTTGGGCTGGTGCCGGCGGCTGGCGCAAAACGGCCAGCGGCCGGTCCTTGTCGTCACCGACACGTACGTCAAGAACCTGATCGGGCAGTTCCGCGAGAAACTTTGCGTGGCCTCGCTGCCGGTACGCTTCATCGTGATTCCCGAAGTCGGATCGGGGGAAACTCGCGATGTTTTCCACGCGAACGGGCGAGCGCATGCCGTTCTGGCCTTCCTCCGGCTGCTTCCCGATACGGTCATCATGGCTCCCAAGGACGGCTGGGAATTGCGGCAGATGTTGCGGCTTGCGGCGGACCATGACGGCCCGATCGCCTTGCAGATCCCGCGCGGCCGGCTCCCGGCAGTCCATTTTCCCGACTTCGTCGAAGAGATCGACTTTGGCAAGGCCGAGATTCTCGAGGACGGGGATGACGTCGCGCTTCTGACGCTGGGGGCCCTCGCGGCGCCGGCGGTCGAGGCCGCGGTAACATTATCGCAGCAGGGACTGTCGGTTGGTGTCGTCAACGCCCGTTTCGTCCAGCCCCTCGATGCCGAATGCCTCATCCGAATTGCCCGGCGCGTCCGCGGCATCGTGACCGTCGAAGACAACGCGGCGAACGGAGGCTTCGGTTCGGCCGTGCTCGAGCTTCTGGCGTCGCGTGGTTTGACAACGCCGGTGGTCGTAACCGGCGCGGCAGGCGACGCGGGTGATACCGATTCGGCAAAAACCATCGCCCAGATCATTCGTTCGGCGACCGCGCTGGTCGAACATCGGGGGCACCCGGATTTTCCGGCATGGGACCACGAGCCGCGGCAGCTCGCCGCCGGACACAC
>JBLMWR010000810.1:0-2682 GCA_050257335.1 Deltaproteobacteria bacterium
GTGTAGCCGGCTGTCCAGCCGCCGTCGATGGTGAGGATGTGGCCGTTCATGTAGCTGTTCTCGGGGTCGGCGAGAAACAGGGCACCGACGGCGATTTCGTCCACCGTGCCGGGCCGCCCCAGCGGGACGTGGTCGAGCATCCGCTGCACTTTTTCGCTGAATTTTCCCCCTTCGCTGTAGAAGAGCTGTTTTGTCCCTTCCGTCAGCGTCGAGCCGGGGGCGATGCCGTTCACCAGGATGCCGTGCGGTCCCAGCTCCAGCGCCATTCCCTTCGTGAGATTGATGACGCCGGCCTTGGCGGCGACGAACGCGCACTGCAGGCGCAGCGGCACCAGCCCGGCGATCGAGGCGATATTGATGATCCGCCCCGCTCCCTGTTGGCGCATCACACGCGCTCCTGCCTGGCTGACCTGATAGACCCCGTCCAGATCAACCGCGAGGATCCGGTCCCATTCGGATTTCGGGAATTTGTCGATCGTCACCCGATGGGCCAGCGTATTGACGCCGGCGTTGTTTACGAGGATATCGAGCGGGCCGAGTTCGCGGACGACCTGGCCGATCACCGATTCGATCTGCGCCGGATCGGTAACGTTCATTTCGAACGCCCGCTGCCCGACCTGAGCCGCCGACTCGTGGACTGCTTTCAGCACGTCGGTAAACACGACGCGAGCCCCGTTGGCGGCGAACCGGTTGGCGATCGCCTGGCCGATCCCGCGTGCCGCGCCTGTGACGAGGGCGATTCTCCCTTCGAGGTTGCATTTCATGGTCGTCTCTTTCGTTCCAATTGCTCAGCTGCCCCGCTTGCGGGGCGCGTGTCGCGCCATGCACGAACGCGCGGGGCAAGCCCCGCGGCTAAACAGGTCACGTTGACTACGGCACAAGCGCCGCCGCCGGGTGTTCGATGGCCAGGCGGAGATCGTTCAGGAACCGGGCGGCGGGGGCGCCGTCCACGACGCGGTGGTCGAACGTCAGGCTCAGCGTCATAAGATCGCGGGGGACGATCTGGTCGTTGACGACCGCCGGTTCGCGCGCGATCCGCCCCACGCCGAGAATCGCACATTGCGGGAGGTTGATGATCGGCGTGAACGAATCGATCTTGAACATTCCCAGGTTGGTGATCGTAAATACCCCCCCCTGCATCTGTTCCGCGGAAAGGCCGCCATCGCGGGCGAGATCGACGAGGCGCCGCAGCTCGGCAGCGATCTGGCGGAGCGTCAGCTTATCGGCGTCACGAACGACCGGCGCCAGAAGTCCCGCTTCGGTATCGACGGCGACGGAAATGTGAAGGCCGTCGGGAAGCAGAATCTCCCGCTCGCTCCATTGTGCCGCCAGGAGCGGGTGGTGCTCAAGCGCCATGGCGGTGAGCTTCACGAGCAACTCGTTGTAGCTGGGGACGGCCTCGGCCGCTCCGCGCTCGGCGGCGCGGAACTGGTCCCGCAGGTTCACAAGGTTTGTCGCGTCGCAGCGGGTCGTCAAAGTCACCGCGGCGGTTTCGTGGGCCCCGGCAGACATGCGGGAGGCGATCGTGCGGCGGAACGGCGAAACCGCAAGCGTGCGCCGGGCGGCAGTCGTGCTTCGCCATGGCTCGGTGGTCGGCGCTGTGCGGGCTGCGGTGGCGCGTCTCGCTTGCGACTTCGCGGCGGCGATCACATCTCGTTCGCGAATCCTCCCCGTGCTTCCCGTTCCGTGCACAGTCGTCAAATCGACTCCCGCCTGCTGTGCACGGCGCCGCGCCCGCGGGCTCGCTTTCGCGCCACTCGACGTTGCACTCGACTCCGCGTGCGCTCGCTTCGCCTCCCCCGCCACCGGTGTCGTTTCTGCCGTTGCCGCCTTCGCCGTCGCTTGCGGTTTCGCGCCTGCCCCCGCGCGCGGCGCATTCTCAATCGGCGCCGCTTCCCCCTTCGCGACCAGAAACGCCAGGACCTGCCCGACCTTGACGGTGTCTCCCGGCTGGGGCGCATCGGGCGGGATTCGGAGGATCCCCTCGTCGAACGATTCGATGTCCTGGGCCGATTTTTCTCCTTCGAGGACGAACAGCGCCTCGCCGCGCCTGACGAGTTCACCGTCCTGCTTCAGCCATTCGCCGAAGGTTCCTTCGTCCATCGACCAGCCCAGACGAGGCACGACGACTTCAATTGCCATATCGTTCCTGCCGATTCTCGTTGTGTAACATCGAAATTGTTTTGCCGCCCTGCACGCGGGCGCGTTTCCAAACGCGCCGGGCGGGCCCGGCGGCTGGACACTACTCGTCAAGCAGATTTTGCGCGCTCTTCACCAAATCCTGGAGTTTCGGCACGACGGCGGCTTCGAGCGTCGGGCTGTACGGCGTCGGGGTGTGCAGGCCGTTGACCCGCCGGATCGGGGCATCGAGTTCGTCGAAGCCGCGATCGGCGATCTGGGCGGCGATTTCGGACCCGATGCCGTACGGCGCAAAGCACTCATCGGCGATCAGGAGCCGGCCGGTTTTCGCCACCGAATGCAATATCGTTTCGACGTCCAGCGGTGCGACGGTGCGCGGATCGATGACTTCCAGTGACGCCCCGTCAGCGGCCAGCTTCTGGCCGGCTTCGAGCGCCAGCGGCACCATCCGCCCGATCGCCACCAGCGTCAGATCGGTCCCCTCCCGAAGAATGGCCGCCTGTCCGAAGGAAATTTCGTAATCGTCGGTTGGCACCGGACCTT
>JBLMWR010000811.1:0-3140 GCA_050257335.1 Deltaproteobacteria bacterium
GCGACGGTTCTCGCCGCTCTGCTGTGGTTTCCCTCCACCTCGTCCGAAGCCCGCGCCGGTTGCGGGGATTACGTGCACCTGGGGCGGGGGGAAGCGAGGTCGGGGACGATTGCCGATGGCGTCGATGCGGTCGCCGGTCTGGGATCCCTCCCGGATTCGCGTCAGCCGGCATCGCCCCCCTGCCGTGGACCGAGCTGCAGGCAGCGGCCAGATTCGCCGACAGCTCCGGCTCCTGTTCCGGCATCGCACGGCGGCGACCAGAAGGCGTGCCTGGCGCCGGCGGCCGAAATCGCTCCGGGATTGTCCGAGTGCGTTTTGCCGGAGCCGGCGATTCCTTTCGATGACTTTCGCGGCAGACAGATCGAGCGCCCCCCGAGACAGGGCTCCTGAGAATCGCGCGCGCGGTGCGCGCCGTGTCGCCGCGGGTTGAAGAACCCGTTGCGGCAAGGTCTTCGAGCCGGCCGTGTCATCCACAGGCCGGTGCATCGCCGCCCCGTCGTTCCGCCGTCCTCAGCCGGCCGGCGGATCAGCCGATTCATCAATCCCCTGCTTCAGGAGCATCCGTCATGTCCGCCGTCGTCTCCTCTGCACCGGCCGCGGTGCCCAGGCCTGCGGGCTACGTCCCCGCGGTGGGCCCCCGGCTGAAAAAGCTGCTGCTCGTGGTCTTCGCGCTCGTGGCCCTGCTGGGCGCCAACTCGCTGTACCTGGTGAGCGTCACCTTCCTCGAATGGTGGAAGGGGCTCACCTTTCAGAATTACTTCTACCAGGTGATGTTTCTCCTGCACCTGGCACTGGGCCTTTTGTTGCTTCTTCCCTTTCTGGCGTTCGGCATCATTCATCTTGTCACGGCGCGGAAGCGCCGCAATCGGCGGGCTGTGCGGGTGGGGTATGCGCTCTTTACCATGTCGATCGTTCTGCTGCTGACGGGGCTGGGGCTGATGCGGATCGGTTCGTTCGATCTCAAGCAGCCGGCCGTCCGCAACATCGTGTACTGGCTGCACGCGATCGCCCCGCTGGCGGCCGGCTGGCTGTACTGGCTGCACCGTCTGGCCGGGCCGCGCATCAAGTGGCGCTACGGCCTGTCGTATCTGGGGGTCGTGGGAGCCGTGGTCGCCGGCATGGTCGGGCTGCATTCGCAGGACCCCCGGAAATGGAACCAGGTGGGGCCCAAGGAGGGCGAGCAGTATTTCTTTCCGTCGCTGGCGCGAACGGCCACCGGAAACTTTATCCCGGCCAGGACGCTGATGATGGACAGCTACTGCCTCAAATGTCACGAAGACGCGTACAAGGGCTGGTTCCACAGCTCGCATCACTTCAGCTCGTTCAACAATCCGGCATATCTGGCGAGCATCCGCGAGACCCGCGAGGTCGGGCTCAAACGCGACGGCAACGTGAAGGCTTCGCGGTGGTGCGCGGGGTGCCACGATCAGGTCCCGTTCTTCAGCGGCGCTTTCGACGATCCCGAGTTCGATCTCGTGAAGCACCCCACGGCGCAGGCCGGCATCACCTGCACCGTGTGCCACGCCATCACGAACATCAACAGCACGAAAGGGAATGCCGATTACACGATCGAAGAGCCGCAGCATTATCCGTTTGCCTCTAGCGACAACCCGGTGCTGCAATACATCAACAATCAGCTCGTGAAGGCCAAACCGTCGTTCCACAAGAAGACGTTCCTCAAGCCCGAAGTCCACCGCTCAACCGAGTTCTGTTCGACGTGCCACAAGGTCCATCTTCCCTATGCCCTCAACCACTACAAGGAGTTCCTCCGCGGGCAAAACCATCACGACTCTTTCGTCCTCAGCGGCGTTTCGGGCGGCGGTACGCGCAGCTTCTATTATCCGGAGGTCGCCAAAACGAATTGTGCCGAATGTCACATGCCGCTCAATCCGTCCAATGACTTTGGCGCGAAGGACTTCGCCAAAGACGGCAAGCTGCAGATTCACAATCACTTTTTCCCCTCGGCGAACACCGGGCTGGCGCATTTGCTCGGCTTCGACGACGCCGTCAAGGCGCATCAGGAGTTCCTGAAGGGAAACGTTCGGGTCGATCTGTTCGGCGTGAAAGAAGGAGGCGCCATTGATGGCAAACTCACGGCCCCCCTCCGCCCCGACGTGCCGCACCTCGAGCCCGGCGGGAAATATCTGCTCGAAGCGGTCGTCCGCACGCTCAAGCTCGGGCACCATTTCACCCAGGGGACCGTCGATTCGAACGAAGTCTGGCTGGATGTCACGGTGACGAGCGGCGGCAAGGTGATCGGACGCAACGGCGGCATCGACGCCGATCGGGAGGTCGATCCGTGGTCGCATTTCATCAACGTCTACATGCTCGACAAGGACGGCAATCGCATCGATCGCCGCAACCCGCAGGACATCTTCACTCCGCTCTACAATCACCAGATCCCGCCGGGCGCGGCACAGGTTGCGCATTACGAGCTGCAGCTCCCCAACCGGCTCGATGCGCCCGTCACGGTCGAAGTCAAAGTGCAGTACCGCAAATTCGACAAGATCTACATGGATTTCGTTACGAAAAGCGCCAAGCCGGGAGACAACCCCTTCCGCGGGTACGAACCGGGGAAGAAATACCTGAACGATTTGCCCATCACGACGCTGGCCAGCGACACGGTGACGTTTCCCGTCGACGGAATCGCAGGCGAGGTCGAACCGCAGACATCGGCGATTCCCGACCTGTGGCAGCGGTGGAACGATTACGGAATCGGCCTGTTCCTCGAAGGGGGAGGAAAGACCGAGCTCAAGCAGGCCGAGCAGGCGTTTCTCGAAGTCGAACGGCTCGATCGTTTCGACGGGCCGCTCAATCTGGCGCGGGTCTATCTGCAGGAGGGGCGGATCGACGAAGCGGTCGACGCCCTCAACCGGGCCCAGAAGTTCGACAATCCTGCGGCCCCCCCGTGGACGATCGCCTGGTTCATGGGGCTGTCAAACAAGCAGCAGGGACATCTCGATGAGGCGATCAAAAACTTCCGCAGTTCCCTGTACGATCGGACCGCCGAGCGGCTGAACCGCAAGTTCGACTTCACCCGCGACTACGTCGTTCACGACGAGCTGGGACAAACATTGTTCGAACGCGCCAAGCAGGAGCGAGGTGACGCGCGCAAGGGAGCACGCGAAGAGCTGTATCGC
>JBLMWR010000812.1:0-8073 GCA_050257335.1 Deltaproteobacteria bacterium
CTCCTCGCCCGGCAGCGGGCTGACGCGATCCAGCGCTACGAAACGGCCACCGGCCAGCTCGTCAAGAAAAACGCCGACCTCGACAAATGGACGACGCGCCTCAAGGACGAGAAAAAGAAGCTGACGGTGCAGAAGCCGCCTGCCAAAGGAAACAAAAAGGCGGCCGGCGACAAGAAACAGCAGTTTACGCTGAAGACCTACGTGCCGCTCGAGTTCGAAGTCGAAAAGGAGCATATCCTCGCCTCGCTGAGACCGCCGCCGAAAGATGACGACGGGGAGAGGAAGTAGGGCGGACTTCAGTCCACCCGTCGCAGCGTTTCGACCGCGTATCGACCTTCGTAACCCGTGGAGCATCGTCATGTCCCGCAACGTGCTTCTTTCCGGCCTGACGCTCATCTCCATCATCTCCCTGGTCGCAGCCCCGGCTTTCGCCGCGGGGAACAAGAAGAGTGCCGCGAAACCCGACCCGGTGCCAGGCGCGGTCGAAAGAGTCCTGCGGGCCGAGGTGGCCGGCGCGGTCGATCGCCGAACGCAACTGGCCGAGACGCTGAAGCAGCACCCCAACTCGGCGCCTGCCCGCTGGCAGGCAGGGTTCGTTAAAGACGGCAATTCATGGCGCTCGTACGACGCCTTGCCGGGCGAAACAAAGGCCGGCGACCTGCTCGATCAATACCGCCACCGTCGTGGCGAGGCGCCGCTAACGTTCCGCGGCCAGTTGGACCTGGCCAACTGGTGCAGGAAGCGGGGGCTTTATGACCAGGAGCACGCGCACCTGCGGGCAGCGCTGACACTCGGTGCTGATGGCGAGGAGGCCGACATTCTGGCCCGGCTCGGCTATCGCGTCGTCGCTGGCGCCTGGCTCAGTCGCGAGAACCTTCGGGACTGGCAGCGATTCAACCAGCAGACAGCGGGGGCCCTGAAGCGCTGGGAGGTACGGCTGAATGCGATCGTCGAGGGACTTTCCGGCTCTCGACTGCAGAGGGCCGGCGCGTTGGCAAAGCTGCGGGAAATCGCCGATCCGTCGGCCATTCCGGCAATTGAGCTGTTGTTGACGGGTGAGTCCGAAAACCGAGCATTGCTTGCACTCGAGGTCTTCGGACGGATTCCAGGGCCCGAAGCAAGCCTGGCGCTCGCGAAGCAAGGCGTTTTCTCCAAGTGGCCCGAGGTGCGAAAAGTGGCGGCCAAGAACCTGACGTCACGGACGTTCGAGGACTTTGTTCCAGGCTTGATTTCCCTGCTTGCAACTCCCGTGGTCCGCGTCGATTTCCCCGTGTATTCCAACTTTCGTGACGTCTGGTTTTTCGGTCCCGTCGTGTTGTGGCACAGTTATCTCCTGGCCCGCGAGACCGAGGACCAGTTCCAAGTCGCCAGCTTTCGTACCATCGATTTCATGATCAACGACTATGTCAATGGCCTGTATTTAGAAGGTTCGGAATTCCGTGCGTCGCGCGGGAATAATGCGTTCGACGCTGCAATGCGCCGCGCCAGCACGGATATCTCGCGTTTCCTAGCCAACAAGACAGAGGCAGAGAACCGAGCCCTTTCCGTCCTGAACGAGCGAACTGCCGAATTGAACCTGCGCATTGGAAGCATCCTGGCCGCTGTCTCGGGTATGGAAGCGACTGGCGACGCAAAAGTCTGGTGGAAGTGGTGGCGCTCCTATGCCGACGTTCAGCAAAGCGGGGAAAAGCCGATCGTCGCCGTCAGCGAGGAAGACGTTGTTGGGAACCCCGCCAGCCCGGGCATCGCAATCATTAGTTGCTTCGCCGCCGGTACGCCGGTTTGGACGGAATCGGGGGCGCAGGCGATCGACACAATCAAAGTCGGCGACCGAGTTCTCGCCAAGGACATCGAAACCGGGGAACTTGCGTACAAGCCGGTGCTGCAGACCACCGTCCGCCCGCCGAAGGAATTGACGACGCTCCGCTTTGGCGATGAGACGATCGTCTGCACGGGCGGGCATCGCTTCTGGAGTTCCGGGTCGGGCTGGATCAAGGCCCGCGATCTTACCCCGCAGACGCTGCTTCACACGGTCACCGGCAACACGCCCGTCTGGTCGGCCAAAAAGGGGAACACCGCCGAAACGTACAACCTCGTCGTCGCCGATTTCCATACCTACTTCGTCGGCAAGACCGGCGTCCTGTGCCAGGACCTCTTGATTCCTCACAGCACCAACAGCGTCGTCCCCGGCCTGCCACGCACTCAGGTTGCAGCTCCGAAATAATCCGGCCCGGCCGGCGGTCGGAAACCAGACTTGGCTACGGACGGAACACTGATCAAACACGGATTACGGGAAGGAACACTAATCCACACTCATCACCGCTAATCATTCTTGCGGATGTACTAGGTCATCAGCGTTGATTAGAGGAGCAAGCGATGTCCCGCAACGTGCTTCTTGTCGGCGTAATAGGCGCTGCCGGGATTCTCATGGCTGCCGATCCCGCTCCGGCCGCGGCGAAGAAGAAACCTGCCGCGAAGCCCGATCCGGCGCCGGTCGCGGTCGAAAGAGTCCTGCGGTCCGAAGTCGCCGGCAAGGTCGATCGCCGAATGCAACTGGCCGAGACTCTCAAGCAGCAGCCCGATTCGCCCTCTGCCCGCTGGCAGGCGGGGTTCGTCAAAGATGGCGATTCCTGGCGGTCGTTCGACGAGCCGCAGCGCGATACCGCCTCGGCCAGCGTGCTCGACGAGTATCGCCGTCGCCGCGACGAGGCCCCGCAATCCTTCCCCGGTCAGTTGGACCTCGCCAACTGGTGCCGAAAGCACGGGCTGAAGGCTCAGGAACGCGCGCACCTGATTGTGGCACTTCCGCTGACCTCCGCCGAGGAGCAGCCGCCCCTGTTGGAGCGACTGGGATACACGCAGATCGGCACGCAATGGGTCAGCGACGAGCAGCGGCGGGACTGGCAGAATGCGATCCGCCGGACTGAGGCATCATTGAAAAAGTGGTCGGCGAAACTCGAGCGCATCGCCGAGCGCCTGGCCGGCAGCAAGGCGCAGCGCAGCGCGGCGCTTGCCGAGCTGCGGGGCATCGATGATGCGTCTGCGATCCCGGCGATCGAACTGGTCCTCGCGGGCCGGGATGAAGAAACAGCCCGGGCCGCGGTCGAAACGCTGGCGAAGATCGACGGGCCCGAGGCGTCGCTGGCGCTGGCGAAACAGGCCGTTTTTTCGCCATGGCCGGCTGTGCGCAAAGGAGGAACCGCAGCGCTGAAGAATCGACTGTTTGAAGATTTTGTTCCCGCACTCATCGGCCTCCTGGCGAAACCCACGACTGGAAGTTTCCGCCTGTTTCACGACCCCCTGCAGGGCAGGCTGCTTGGCACCTACGTCGTTGCCGTCGAGACCGAAAACGTGTTTCAGGTCGCAACGTTGCAACTCATGCAGCAGGTTGTCGAAGTTCGAGTCACGATGCGGCCCGCAGCCGGCGGGTTCCTGCCTGCGGGTGGCGATTACGTGCGAGTCGCTGATGCGGAAGCACGGATCCGTGCCGACATCGATGCCCAGCGGACGCTTGGCGACCGTCTCCATCCCCGCGAGCCCGAGCTGGAGGCGATCAGGGATCGAATCCGGGAGCTCAACGGCCGCGTTATTAGCGTTCTGGCGGATATCTCGGGGTTGGAACCGACACCCGATCCGCGCGGCTGGTGGCAATGGTGGTATGACTTCACCGACGCCCCGCCATCCGGAACGAAGCCGGCAGTGGTTGTCGTCGACGAGTTCGAGGGGGGTGCCACTCCGTTCTTCACGTTCCGCGCGAGCCACAGTTGCTTCGCCGCGGGCACACCTGTATGGACCGAAACCGGTCCCGTCCCAATCGAAACGATCAAAGTCGGCGATCGGGTGCTGGCGCAGGACATCCCGTCGGGCGAGCTGGGCTATAAACCGGTCCTGGTGACGACGGTCAATCCTCCCAAAGACCTCCTGATCCTGCGGTTCGGCGACGAGTCGATCGTCTGCACGAAGGGGCATCGGTTCTGGATCTCCGGCAGCGGCTGGACCAAGGCCCGCGATATCGCCCCGCAGACGCTGCTGCACACCGTCACGGGCAATACGCCGGTCTGGTCGGTCAAACCGGCGCCGGCCGAAAAAACGTACAACCTCGTCGTTGACGGCTTCCACACGTACTTCGTCGGCAAGTCGGCGATCCTCTGCCAGGACCTGCGCAGCTCGAACGGCCGCAACTGCCTCGTACCCGGATTGCATTGCTCCAATGCCGTGGCGCAGGCGGCGAAATAGGGAATTGGCGAGCGGAGGTCGGGGGTTGGCGAGAACACCCCGGGACTTGCGTCCCGGGCTCGCCGGGGCGATGGTGGAATTGAGGTCAAACTCCCGATTGACTTGGCGAGCGGGGGGCGTAAGCCCCGGGGTTGGACCAAGCGTCAATCCGCGCGGAAAGCCGGATCACATCTTCACCCGACCCCCCCCTGCCCCCCCTTAGGAAGGGGGGGAAAGATTGCAGAGCTTGCGTTCCAATGTGGCGCGATCGACGCCGGTGATGAGGAATTTTTTGTGGCTCGACGTTTCGCCCGCGACGAGCGCGATCTGCGAGCGCTTGATCTCGAGCAGCTCGGCCAGCAGCCTGAGGAGGGCCTGGTTGGCTTTCCCCTTTTCGGGGGCCTGGGTGACGGCGACCTTCAGCCGCCCGGCGTGAACGCCGGTGATGCCGTTCTTGCGCGCCCCCGGCTGGGCATGAACGGGGAGGATGATTCCTTCGCTTGTCGCTTGAAGTTCAATCATCCAGTCTGCCCGCGATATTTCTACAAATCCCTTTGGAGGACGAGACCTTTCGCCCCGGCGAGCCGGTGGTGGGTTTACCCCACCGGTGTCAGGGTGAAGTGTCTGACGAGCACCAAATCGCGCGTCACGCACTGCCGGGACGTACCCACGCGCCACGGTCGCACGGCTCGCCAGCAAGACTCAATGTGCGCTGGTCGATCTGTCGTTTTAATCCCAGTCGTTATGCATCGCGGATCTCGCGGGGATAAACCCCGCGGCTCGCTGGGCCTCACCAATGTTACGCCAGCACGTCGTCGATGACGTGCCCTTCGTTGACGGTGGGGCGTTCGGGGCGGCCCTGATGCAGGTAGATGAGTTGCGTGTGATCGAGCCCCATCAGCTCCAGAATCGTGGCGTGCAGGTCGCGGACGTGCACGCGGCGCTCCACCGCCTTGAGGCCAAAGTCATCCGTAGCCCCGACGACCTTCCCGCCGGCGACGCCCCCGCCCGCCATCCACATCGTGAAGCCGTACGGGTTGTGATCGCGGCCGTCCCCTTTTTCGGACATCGGCGTGCGGCCGAATTCGCCTCCCCATAAGACCAGCGTCCGCTCGAGCAGTCCGCGGCTCTTGAGGTCCCTGAGCAGACCGGCGATCGGTTTGTCGGTCGAGCGGCACAACCGCGTATGGTTCTCTTCGATCTTGCTGTGCGCGTCCCACTGGCTTCCCGAGCCCGAATAAAGCTGCACGAACCGCACCCCCCGCTCCACCAGGCGCCGGGCCAAAAGGCAATTCCGCCCGAAGGCGCTCGTGGCCTTGTCGTCCAGGCCGTACAGCTCCTGAGTGGCGCGGGTCTCCTGCGACAGGTCCACCGCAGCGGGAGTCTCGGCCTGCATCCGAAAGGCCAGCTCGTAGGCCGCGATCCGCGCTTCGAGATTGAAGTCGCCGGAACGCGTTTCGAGGTGCCGGCGGTTGAGCTGGTTGATGTAGTCGAGCTTGTACCGCTGCTGCGTTTCGTCGATCTCCTCGGGGGTCGCCAGGTGCAATACGGGGGTCTTGCCGTTGCGGAACCGCGTTCCCTGGTAGGTCGCCGGCATGAAGCCCGTCCCCCACACGCGGTTCCCTCCGGGAGGTTCGCGGTCGCTGTCGAGGAGCACAACGAAGCCGGGGAGGTTCTGGTTCTCGGTCCCCAGTCCGTAATTGACCCAGGACCCCAGGCTCGGGCGCCCGGCCAGAATGCTGCCGGTATTCATCTGGCAGACGCTGCCGACGTGGTTGAGCCCGTCGGCCCAGCAGGAGCGGATGAGGCACAGATCGTCGGCACATTCGCCGACGTGCGGATACCAGTCGGAAATTTCCAGTCCGCTCCTGCCGTACCGCTGCCATTTGCGCTTGCTGGCCAGCAGTGGGTTATTCGAAACCCCCATGGGGGTGATGACCCGCTCGACCGAATCGGGAAGCGGCTTGCCGGCGAACTCGTTGACGGCAGGCTTGTGGTCGAACGTGTCGAGATGGCTTGGCCCGCCGTCCATAAAGAGGAAGATGACGCTGGTCGCCGAGCCGGGGAAATGACCGGCTTTGGGGGCGAGCGGGTTGAGCGACTTCGCCGGGCTCCGGGTCTTCGGCGAAGCGCCTGCCGCGCCGACTTCCCCGGCCGCGACAACCCGCGGGAAGACTCCCTCTTCGACCAAGAGGCTGTACAGCGCCAGGGCCCCGAAGCCGCCCCCGGCGCGCGTCAGAAAATCGCGGCGGGAGTTGACCCGTTCCAGATGGGTTTGCAGCATTCGGTTCGGCATTGCGCGGCGGCTCATACCGGCGAACCTCAATTGAGCAATAAAGCTCCTTTCCATTCTACTCGGATTCATCCAGGAATCCACGCTGCCCGGAGTCAGGCCCCTCAAAAAAGGGGGAATCGCGCAAAGGCGCAGAGACGCCAGGGGGGAGTGATGGGCCACGTGGTGAAACCTTGCATCTTTGCGTCTTTGCGTGCGGTCTCGTTATCTGATTTCGTCAGTGGTCTGTGCACTTGGAATAAGGTACGACGGCGGGCAGGCAGAGAAATCGGAGACCTGCGGTCATTTCCGGACGAGCCCGCGCAGCGTGCGCAGGTTTACCGCGTCGAGCTGCTCGCCGCCTTCTTCGCCTTTGGGGGTTTCCATGTACATCGGGACTTTGGCGAACCGCGGATCGTTGAGCAGGTGTCGAAAGGGGGCAAGGCCCAGTTTGCCGGCGCCGATTTTCGCGTGGCGATCGACCCGGCTCCCCAGCTCGCGGAGGCTGTCGTTGAGGTGAAAGGCCCGGATCCGCTCGATCCCCACGACGCGGTCGAATTCGTCCATCGTCGCCGCGTATTCGGCCTTCGTCGTGATCGGATACCCGGCGGCGAAGATGTGGCAGGTATCCAGGCACACGCCGACGCGCTCCGGGACTGCGACGCCATTCGCGATCCGCGCGAGGTGCTCGAACTTATATCCGAGGTTGCTCCCCTGCCCGGCAGTCGTTTCCAGCAGAGTCAGCGCCTGGAACCCCCTCGTGCTTTTCTGAACTTTGTCGAGAGCTTCGATGATTCGCGCCAGGCCGTCGTCCTCCGGCGAGTCGAGGCAGCTCCCCGGATGCATCACCACCCCGATCAGCCCCAGCGCCTCGGCCCGTTCCAGCTCGACGGTAAATGCCTCCAGCGATTTCCGCCACAGGCCGTCATCGGGACTGGCGAGATTGATGAGATAGCTGTCGTGTGCTACGGGGAATTTCACACCGGTCGATTTCAGGGCCGCCCGAAACTCGTTGATCTCGGCCTCCGAGATCGGTTTGGCCTTCCACTGGTTGTTGTTCTTGGTGAAAAGCTGGACGACGTCCATCCCATATTCAGCCGCTGCCTCGACGGCCTTGTAATAGCCGCCGGCGATCGACATGTGGGCCCCGAGCATTGGCATTGGAAGATCCTGCGTAATACGAATCGATGTCGTGTTTGAAGCGCACAATGATACAGTTCCAGCCTGCATTTTCATCCGGAACCTGCAGCGGCCTTCACGGGATGCATCCGTTTTGCGGGAGTGCTACCCGCCGGGCGCGCTGAGACTGGGCCGGGCCACCCCCCTTTGCGCTCACCCGATAAGCGGATTTGCCCGGCTGGATAACCGATCGCGAACCCTCCTTGCCAAACGATCCCGCGAGGCGCTAGAATTAAGAGGAAACTCTGCACTGCCGGGGCCGGAAATGGGGAGCATGCCGTACTTAATCGCCGCTGCGGTCCTCCTGTTGATCGCCGCGGTGGCGCTGCGCAAGCCCCTCTGCGCGTGGCGCGATCGGCGTGAGGCCGAACGCGCCCGGCGGGATTTCCGGCGGCACAGAGAGATGC
>JBLMWR010000813.1:0-5859 GCA_050257335.1 Deltaproteobacteria bacterium
GGGAGAAGGACGCGACCGGGTCACCATGCAGCACCTGTTGACTCATGTGTCGGGACTGCCGGTTCAGTTGCCTGAAAATGGCTCGCTGCGAAAAAAGCATGCCGGGCTGTCGGAGTTCGTCGAGCACACGATCCGCACGCCGCTGAGCTTCGCCCCGGGGTCGCGGTATCAGTATTCCAGCATGGCGATCCTGCTCGCCTCGCACGTGGCCGAGCTGATCGGCGGAGCGGACATCCTCAAATTCGTGGACCGATCGGTCCGGCAGCCGCTGGGGATGAAGCATTCCGCACTGGGACTGGGGCAGTTTGCCCTCGACGACATGGTGCCGTGCCAGACCGAACGCGCGGCCCCGGAAGCCGGGGCCGGCGACCCCGCCGCTAAAGACTGGGACTGGAACAGCCCCTACTGGCGAAAGCTCGGCGCTCCGTGGGGCGGGGCCCATTGCTCGGCACCCGACGTCGGGCGATTCCTGGCGGAATTCCTGCTGGGGAAGGGCACCGCCGTCAAACCCGAGACGGCAAAGCGCATGGTGAGCAACCAGAACGGCGCGAGCCTGACGCCGCGCGGGCTGGGATTCAATGTCGGCTCCTCAGCCGGCAGCCCCGGGTGCTCCGAGAAGACCTTCGGGCATAGCGGTTCGACCGGCACCCTCGCCTGGGCCGACCCGTCCACCGAGACGATCTGCGTCGTGCTGACCTCGCTCCCCGCCCGGGCCGTCAAGCCCCACCCCCGCGACCTCGCCTCCGCCCGCGTCGCCGCCGCCGCTCGTTGAAATCGCCGGCCGTCGCCTTCGAATGGCAAGCCGTCGTGCAGGAAACGAAGCCCATGTCGATTGAAGCTCTGAATGAAGCGAGCCGACGGATCGGGCGAGCGCGCGAGGCCCGCTCGCTTGGACTCGATCTCGTCCGCCACGCACCGATTGCTATGTTTTAATCCCCCATGCGCGTGGAATTTACGGCGACGCACTTTCTGCGGCGACTCGTTTGCGCATTCGCGGGCCGTATACACCCATAGATATTCATCTTCGATCCCCTGGCAGGACTTGGCGGAAGAGGAGCGCAAGCACACGCAGGTGGCGGCGGAGTTGGAGGCGGTCAAGTTGACGGAAGACGAGCACGCGACGCGACTGCGGCTGTTCGCGGTGCAGGTGGTGCAGCCGGGACTGGCGGGGCTGATGGACGGTTCGGTCTCAACGCTGGCGCCGCTCTTCGTAGTACCGCCTTCAGGCGGTCCCCGCCGTTGTTTTGCCTCTGATCGGCGGCCTTGGTAGCATGGGGGCCAATGTGCATACTCAAACCCTCTCCCAGAGGGACAGGGACAAACGTTTATGATGCCGGCTGCGTGTGATGCAACCGGCATGAAGGAACGCGCCCCTGTTCCATCGAACGCCCTGGAGCTTCGCCATGCTCAACCACCCCACTCGCCGTGAATTCCTGCAATCCTCGGTCGCCGCCGGCGTTGCCCTGTCGCTGGGCGAGTCGCTGCTGGCCGCACAGAAAGACAATGCCCAGGGGCTGCCCACCCGGCCCCTCGGGAAGACGAGCGCGAACGTGTCGATTTTGTGCCTGGGGGGCTGGCACATCGGCAAGGCCGCCCTCGAGGCCGATGAAAAGACCGCCATTGGAATCATGCACGAGGCGATCGACAACGGCATGACCTTCTTCGACAACGCCTGGGACTATCACGACGGCATGAGCGAAGAGCTGATGGGGAAGGCGCTCAAGGGAAAGCGCGACAAGGTCTTTCTGATGACCAAGAATTGCGAGCGCGACTACAAGGGTTCGCTCTCGAATCTCGAAGACAGTCTCCGCCGCCTGCAGACCGACCACCTCGACCTGTGGCAATTCCACGAAATGGTTTACGACAACGACCCCGACTGGGTCTTCGACAAGGGGGGCATGAAAGCCGCGCTCGAGGCCCAGAAGGCCGGCAAGGTGCGGTTCATCGGATTCACGGGGCACAAAGATCCGCTGATTCATCTGAAGATGCTCGGCAAGCTGTACACGTGGGCCACGGCGCAGATGCCGATCAACGTCTGCGACTTTTTCTATCACAGCTTTCAGCAGCAGGTGGTGCCGACGTGTCTCAAACAGGGGACGGCGGTGATCGGCATGAAAAGTCTCGGGGGGAGCCCCGACGGCCAGAACGGAAAAATCGTTCAGGCAGGGCTGGCCACCGCCGCGGAATGCATCCGCTACGCGCTGTCGCAGCCGATTTCGTCGCTCGTGGTCGGCATCCGCAACCAGCGCGACCTGCACCAGGCGCTCGACGTCGGCCGCGGTTTCAAACCCATGAGCGCCGTTGACCAGGCCGCCCTGCGCGAGAAAGTGCAGAGTGAGGCGGGCGATGGCCGGCACGAACTGTTCAAAAGTTCGAAACAGTTCGACGGACCGCATCATCGCAAGCAACACGGGTTTGCCGCGACCGGTTGAAACGCGGCATGTGGATTTCTGCGATCTGGTCAAAGGCCGGTCAGTCTGGCGGGCTGCCGGTCACTCCATTGACCGCAAATGGGCGGGTTTCAGGCTGTTGTGCCCAGCGGGCCAGGAATTTGGGCGTCTGCGGGCCATTCCGACCCGATTGGCACGGAATCTGCCGATCCAGCGGCTCCGAGCGGGCGACGGGGCTGTTGCGGCATGCGGGCCGCGGATGCGTAGTGCGGAGGTTCTCAAATCCATGGTTTCTCAAGAAGAGGAGTTTCATGATGAGTCGCAGACGAATTCTGAGCGTAGCGGTCATGTTGGCGGCCTTGGGCGCGGGGCTGGTGATTCCTGAACGCGAAGCCGAAGCCCGGTGCTGCCGGCAGCGCTGCTGCCGCCAGCGCTGCTGCCGCACGAGGTCGTCTTGTTGCTATGGCGGTACGTACGCGTATAGCGGCGGTTATGGCTGTAGTTATGGTTGCGGGACAACGGGTTGCGCGACGGGGGCCTGCGCCGCTCCGTCCGCCGCTCCTGATGGGACCGCGCCTCCGGCTCCTCAGCCCGGCTCTGCTCCCGCCCCGGCGCCCGCGCCGCCGAGCGCGCTGAACTGAAAAACTTCGATTCTCCACGAGCGGCCTGAAAGCGGGCAGGGACGCGGATGGGTTCAGAGAGGGTCAGGGAGGGGGAAAAGGGGTGGCCGGCACAGCCACCCGCCCCCGACCCGGCCCTCTCTCGCGTTTTATGCGGCTGGACCATGCCGGCTTCCATGGAGTACCATCGCTCGCGGACGTAAGGAGAGGCGCGGCATTCTTTCCCGTGGGGGTACACCTGTGAGAACTCTGCGTACCGCAATCGCAATCGGCTCCCTGCTGCTCTTCTCTGCCGGTTCCGGCGGTGCGGCCGACGCGGCTACCGAAAAGTGGATTGCGCTTTTTAACGGAAAGAATCTCGACGGCTGGACTCCGAAGATCAAAGGCCATCCGCTGGGGGAGGACTTCGGCGATACGTTTCGTGTCGAAGACGGCATCTTGAAGGTCGCTTACGACAAGTACGACAACTTCAACGGCCAATTCGGACACTTGTTTTACAAAGACAAGTTCTCGCACTATCGGCTCCGGGTCGAATACCGGTTCGTCGGCCAGCAGGCTCCCGGCGGGCCGGCGTGGGCCTTCCGCAACAGCGGCGTCATGATTCACGGCGAGTCTCCCGAGACGATGGGGAAGGATCAGGAATTTCCCGCGTCGATCGAAGTGCAGTTGCTGGGAGGGAACGGCAGGGACGAAAGGCCGACCGCCAATCTCTGCACTCCCGGGACGAACGTCGTCATGCAGGGCAAGCTTTTCACGCCGCACTGCATCAACTCCAGTTCGAAAACATACCACGGCGACCAGTGGGTGTCGGTCGAGGTCGAGGTTCATGGCGGCAAAGTGATCAGGCACATCGTCGATGGAAAGACTGTTCTGGAATACAACCAGCCGCAACTGGATGAGCGCGACGCACACGCTCGCGAGCTGATCGCGAAGCAGGGGAAGTTGCTCGAAAGCGGCACAATTTCGTTGCAGTCCGAAAGCCATCCCGTGGAGTTTCGCAAGGTCGAGCTGCTGGAACTCGCGGAACCGCCGATGAAGACGTACACGTACAAACAAGTGGGCGATCTGGCCATCAAAGCCGACGTTTACACCAGCGGCGACAGCGCGGCGCGGCCGGTCGTCGTCTCGATTCACGGCGGGGCGCTCATCATGGGGCACCGGGAAGCGGTCGACCAGCGGCTCAAGGATGCGTTCCTCAAGGACGGCTACGCCTTCGTTTCCATCGACTACCGCCTGGCCCCTGAAACGCAGCTTCCTGAGATTATCCATGACATTGAAGATGCCTTCGCCTGGATTCGCGAAAAGGGTCCCGAACTGTTTCACGCCGACCCCAAGCGGATCGCCGTGCTCGGCGGATCAGCGGGCGGGTATCTCACGCTGACGACGGGCTTCCGCGTGAAACCGCGCCCCTTGGCGCTCGTCGCCCTCTGGGGCTACGGCGATCTCGTCGGGTGGTGGTACAGCGAACCGAGCCCCCACCCACGGCATCATCAGAGCAAGCTGACGCGCGAGGAGGCGTTCCGGCAGGTGTCCGGCCCGCCGATTTCGGACGCCCGTGACCGGAAGGGGGACGGCGGCGGCTTTTATCAGTTCTGCCGGCAGCAGGGGCTGTGGCCGAAGGCCGTTTCCGGCTGGGACCCCAAGACCGAGGCGCAGAAATTCTCCCCGTTCGAGCCCGTCAGAAACGTGACGCCCGATTATCCGCCGACACTCTTGATCCACGGCGACAAAGACACTGATGTGCCCTACGAAGAGTCGGTGATGATGGCCGCGGAACTCAAGAAGAACAAGGTCGAGCATCGCCTGATCACGATCCCCGGCGGTGAACACGGTCTGGCGGGAGGCGACAAGAAGCTGATCGACGAGGCGTATCGCGAAGCGATCGCGTTCATCGAGAAGCAACTCGATCGGAAGTAGGTCAGGCTTTCGAGCCTGGCAGCAATGCGGCACCCGGTATCACCGGCGGAAGCCAGCCAACAAATTCCCCGCGCAATCGGCGCGAGGCGGCGTATTGGCAGGCGCGTCGGACAATTTGCCCGACTCCATCAGACGGCCCCCGGAGGACGCATGGGGGTGATGACGAGGCCCCGGCGAAGACCGAATGGCGTCATGCTGGCTGCCTCCGGGACTGCGCTCCCCGGCGCGGGAACATCCTCACCGATAGAACAATTATCGTTCCCATCCGTGCCGATTGGCGAATCAGCGCCTCGCCGTTAGAGCGCGCTGAGGAAGGCGACGAAGTCTGCCTTCTCGTCATCGGTAATGCTCACGCCGAACCGCTTTTTGTAGAAATCGATCACGGCACCCAGGTCAGCAGCCGAGCCGTTGTGGAAATACGGCGCACGGCCAGAGAGACCTCGCAGAATCGGCCCTTTGAACTTGCCGATGTCTTTCCACTTCCCTGTGAGCAAAGCTCGACCGGGGTCGGTCGTCTTTCGGACTTCGCCTGTCGCAATGTTGCGCAAGGTGTACAGCGGCATGTCCAGAGTCCGAAACCGGGCGTCGGTTACGCCGATATCAATCGCCAAGCCGACCGAGTGGTTTCCAACGTTGGGGGCATCGTGACAGCTAGTGCAGGTGCCTCGAATCAGCGGCATGTTCAAATCGTCATTCAAACCGCCGACGCCGGTGATTTCGATCGGCTTGGAACCAAACAGCTTCGCGCCGCGGGCGATCGAAGCACGAGTCGGGTTGGGGTCCCTCTCCCAGGCTTGGAAGAGCGTCATGGAGTCGGGGTTGAATTTGCCGGTCAACACGTCGGCGCCCAGCACATCATTGATCGTGACGTAAAAGTTCTGCTGCGCCAGAATGAGCGGTCCGCCCTCTGCGCCCTTCGCCTCCAGATTTCC
>JBLMWR010000814.1:0-4386 GCA_050257335.1 Deltaproteobacteria bacterium
AGGGCCCCTTCCTGGACCAGGGCGGCAATCGACGCCCGCACGAACACCGACTGATCCATCACCACCTTCAGGGCGATGTCAGGCTGCGTCAACCGGACTTCCATGCCCTTGATCGAATTCTTCAGGTCGTTGACCACCGCCAGGGTACTGGCCCCCTGTTGCCGGTACACCGGAATGTACACCTGCCGCCGGCCATCCACGCGCACGATGTTCGTCTGGATGAACGCCGAATCCTTCGGATCGGCGACGTCATGCAGAAACCGGGCGGCGTTAGCGTTCGCCTCGAGCGGCATGTATTTCATGTCGGGGACCTTTTCGTACATCGAGTTCGACAGGAGAGAGATGTCGAAGTCCCCGATCTTCACGTCCCCCGACGGCACGAAGACGTTGAAATGGTCCACCGCGCTCATCACGTCCATCGGTGAAAAATGGCGGGCCTGCATTCGCAGGCGGTCGAGGTACAGCATCACCGCCCGGATCTTCCCCCCGAACACCACCGGCGCCGAGGCCCCCGGATTGGCCATGATCATCGGCCGGACTTCGTACCGCCCCACGTCGTACAGGATCGATTCCGGCTGCGTCTTGCTGTTGAGCGCCACCAGCGCCACCGGAACAGTACTCGTGGGATCGAAGGGGAGTACCACCGGAGGCAGCGTCCCCGGCGGCAGATTCGGGAGCACTCCCAGCCCCAGCGAGTTGACCTGCGTCAGGGCCCCGTTGGGATCGACGTCGTCATGGAAGTAATTCCGGATGATGCTGGCCCCGGTCATCGAACGCGATTCCTGACGTTTGATGCCGTTCGCCTGCCCCGTCCACCGTTCCATCCGGTTGGTGATGTCCTTTTCCATCTCGTTGGGCGGCATCCCCCCGTAGAAGGTGAGGACCTGCACAGCGGGGCTCTTGAACACCGGCAGAATGTCGACCGGAATTCGCGAGACCGACAAAACGCCCAGCACGATCAGCGTCAGGGAAAAAACGACAACCGCGTGAATGTTGCCCAGCGACGCACGGATCAAACCATTCATCGGCGATTACCCCGAGTGCTGCCCTGGCCGGCTTAGGGGGCGGCCAGACCAAAGCGAAAGGTCGTTCGACTTAAAGCCAAAGTGCAATTAAGGATAGCAGACTCCTTTGAATTCACAATCTGTGGTCAATTCACCCGCAAGCGCCAGCCATCTCGTCCGGACAATAGACTTCTGGTCGGCGTTGGCGACGCAAGTCATTTTCAGGACATGCGTTAAGTTGTAATGACGTGCCCGACTTACAGCATGAGATCCTCCCGATCGCGTCGAATTCCTAACCAAAGATTAATCAAATCGAGGGGAAAATAAGTTTGATCATAAAGCATTCTTCAACGACGTTCCCAATGTCGCCGGCTGGTTCAGCATGCGCGAGGCGAGTGCTTTGTCAAAGATAAAAGTCAGGTTGCAGCCACGCTCGCCAAAGCGTGGGAAAGCATCGAATACGGACTCATCTCCCACGCTCTGGCGAGCGTGGCGACCCGAAAATCAAGGTTTGACAAAGCACCGGGCGGTGCGGCAGGCCGCATCATTTCTCCGATCTTGCTGGCAAATCCCAGCCGGGTTTTAATGTCCGTCAGCTTCATGATGGTCGCCATGATCTGCATCGTCATCACGGAAAGACTGCTCCGCTTCGTCTTCGCCCGCCGCACTCCCCTTCTTGTCACGAATGAACAAGGAGTAAACCGCGGGCAGCACAAACAGCGTGGCGGGTTCCCCTGCGATCAGGCCTCCCAGAATTGCCCGGGCCAGCGGGGCATTGGCTTCGCTCCCGTGCTCCAGCGCCAGGGCCGTGGGAATCATCGCGAAGAAGGCAGCCAGGGCGGTCATCGTCACGGGCCGGACCCGCACCGAAGCTGCCTTGCGGATCGCTTCCGTCGGCGTCAGCCCCTCGTGCCGCCGCAGTTCCTGCGCATAGTCGGTCATGAGCACGGTGTTGGCGACCTTGATCCCCACGATGAAAATGAACCCCAGCAGCGACTGCACGTTGACGGCGCTGCCGGTGATGTACAACATCGGCAGAATACCGATCAGGCACAGCGGGACAATGCTCATCACGGTGAGAGGCACCATGAACGAGCGGTCGAGGCCCACCATCAGGAAGTAAATCAGCAACGAGGCCAGAATCAGCCCCGAACCCAGATTCGAAAATGTCTCGCGCATCTTCGAGTACTCTCCGCTGAGCACGATTTTCGAGCCTTCGAGCGTTTTGTCCGCCTCTTTCGAGTCCGGATCGTAGGGCGTCCATACCCCTTCCTGCTCGGCAACGCCGTAATTACCAAGGAGCTTCATCACGTCGTCCGAGATGTGTCCCAGATCTCGGCCTTCGACCCCCATCGACAGGTCGATTGTCGGTTGCAGATTCACGTGCTTGATGTCGGCGGGAATCTGCTCGGGGCTGATTGTCGCCAGATCTCCCAGGGTGATCGGCGCCGTCTGGTTATGTCCGGTAATGGGAATATTTTTCAGCTCGTCCTTCGAGTTGAATTTCTGCTCCGGATACTGCACGCCGACGTAATACTGGTTCTTGGACCTCGGGTCGATCCAGAAGTTTTTTTTGTGGAAAGTGATGCTCGAGTTGGTGGCGGCGACGACGTTGTGCATTACGTCGGCCTGCGTCAGGCCCAGCCGCGACGCCTTGTCGCGGTCGACGTTGATGCGGTAGGCCGGAGCGTCCATCCGCTGCAGCATGCGCGCATCCACCACTCCCGGGATCTGGCTCACCTCGTCGCGGATCCGGTTCCCAATCTCGAAGAGCTTTTTCTGGTTCTTGCCCGTCAACTGGATGTTGATCGGCGTCGATTTCCCTTCGTTGAGCGCTCCACGGACCATGCCCCCCGCGTCAAAGGCGAAATCGACCGTCTCAAACCGCCTGTCCGCCGCCAGCCCCTGCCGCATTTTTTCGACGTAGTGCTGCGCCGTGTGGCTGCGGTGCTCGCCGAGCTGCACCTTGATGACGGCATCCATCGGGCCGGCGTTGGGCGTGTAGGCCGCCGACCAGTCGGGCGTCACCCCCAGTTCCGAGATGAACAGCTCCAGGTCGTGCTCGGGAATCGTTTTGCGGATGAAGTCTTCGATCTGGGTGATCATTTTTTCCGTGGAATCGCCGTCTTCCCCGGCCGGGCGGTCGATCCGCATGCCGGCCGGCCCGCGGACGTACATCTCGAATGCTCCGGCGTCGACTTCGGGGAAGAAATCTCGTCGCAGGATCGGGTACATCGTCACCAGCACGATTCCCAGCAGCGCAAAGCTCGCCACGATCGTTTTCACCCGGTTCCGCAAGAAGACATCCAGCAGCCGCACGTAGGCCGCGATCCCCCGGTCAATGAACGCTTCCCAGCGCGCGAACAGCCGGTTGATCGTCCCCTGCGGGGCATGCCCCTCGCCATGAGCGTGCGTTTTCAGCAGCAGCGCGCTGAAGCAGGGGACGAACGACCGCGACAGGATATAGGCCGCGATCATCGAGAACGCCACCCCCATCGCCATGGGGAGGAACAGAAACCGGCCCATCCCCGGCATCAGTGCCAGGGGGGAGAGGACCAGGAACGTGCACAGCGTCGAGACCAGTTCGGGCATGGCCACTTCGCTGGCCCCCAGGAACGCCGCTTCTTTCGGCTCCGTTCCCATGCTCAGGTGCCGGTGCGTGTTCTCCAGGCAGATGATGGCGCTGTCCACCATCGGGCCGATCGCCAGGGTCAAGCCTGCCAGCGTCATGACGTTGATCGTCTGCCCGCAGGCCAGAAGTGCGATGCAGGCGGCCATTGCGGACAGGGGAACGGTGCAGACGGCAATTGCCGTCATGCGAATCTGGCCGAGAAACAGCAGGATCACGAGCGAGCAGAGAATGGCCCCCAGGGCCCCTTCCTGGACCAGGGCGGCAATCGACGCCCGCACGAACACCGACTGATCCATCACCACCTTCAGGGCGATGTCAGGCTGCGTCAACCGGACTTCCATTTCGCCGATGGAATTGTACAGGTCGTTGACGACCGCCAGCGTGCTGGCCCCCTGTTGCCGGTACACCGGAATGTACACCTGCCGCCGGCCATCTACGCGCACGATGTTGGTCTGGATAAACGCCGAATCGGACGGTTTGGCGACGTCGCGCAGGAATCGGGCGGCGTTGGGATTCGCCTCGAGCGGCATAAACCCCATATCGGGAACCTGCTCGTACATCGAATTCGACAGGAGAGAGACGTCGAAGTCCCCGATCTTCACGTCTCCCGACGGCACGAAGACGTTGAAACGGTCCACCGCGCCCATCACGTCCATCGGTGAAAAACGGCGGGCCTGCATCTGCATCCGGTCGAGGTACAGCATCACCGCCCGGATCTTCCCCCCAAACACCACCGGCGCCGATGCCCCC
>JBLMWR010000815.1:0-2986 GCA_050257335.1 Deltaproteobacteria bacterium
CGCCCGCGCGAAGCATGCTGGCCGAAAGCAGACCGACAAAAATAAAACGAATGGCCATGCCGTAAGTCCTTTCAGCGGATTGCAAATCCGTCCGATCGCCATCATCGGGGCTGATTCTACCACACCCGGCGCGGTCGTGCGTCGAAAGCCCCCAGACCGCGGTGAGCGGCCGGGGGGCTGCACCGCAGCGTTTCACTGCGGGCGGCGGCTGCGTAGAATCGTGGTGCCTTTTACCCCTGGAGGGATACCATGGACCGCCGCGATTTTCTGGGTACTTCACTCGCCCTACCGCTGGCGGGAGCTGCTGCCGGATGGCCTGCTGAAGCTGGCGGAACCGCGAAGAACGAGCCGGCCCCTCTCCGGGAAAACCCCTACCTTCGCCATTGTCGCGATGTGGCGATCGATATTCTGAAGCCGACGGAAAAGCAGTTGCAGCACGGTCTCGAGCTGCACGCGAATTCGCTCGTCTTCGACGTCTACGGGTTTGCTCCCCGGGCCGCCGTCGATGGGGAGGCCCTGAAAGCTGCCGTCGAAGCCGGCGCATCGGAAGTCGAGGTGCAGGATCTCACCGAAGACATGTCGATGACGCGCTGCGTCACCGACCCTGCCGAGCGCGAGGAATTCCTGCAGGCCTGGGAGGCGGCCGGCGTCACCTGCATCTTTCAGAATGCCGGCGAGGAAGGACAGGATCCGCTGCGGCTGCTGAAGCGTCTGGCCCGCTTCACGTGGCTTACCGACATGCTGGGCAACCACGTGTCGAAGGCCGTGACGCCCGAGGACATCGTCGAGGCGAAGAAGCAAAAGCGGCGCTGCCTTTACTGCACGGGCAACGGTGTTCCCATCGTTCAGGACTGGCTGTCGGTCCCCGACGAATTGCGGTACGTGCGGGTCTTTTTTCAGCTCGGCATCAGGATGATGCATCTGACGTATCAGCGGCGAAACACCATTGGCGACGGATGCGCGGAGCCGTCCAACGCCGGCCTCAGCGACTTCGGACGCGCCGTCGTCGCCGAGATGAACCGTCACGGTATCATCGTCGACGTTGCGCATTCAGGCTGGCAGACAAGTCTGGACGCGGCGAAAGCTTCGGCGAAACCAATGGTTGCCAGCCATACGACGTGTACTGCCCTGCACCGGCATATCCGCAGCAAACCCGACGAAGTGATCCGGGCGATCGCCGACACCGGCGGCCTGATCGGCATCTGCTGCATCCCGCAGTTCCTGGGGGGCAAGGGAGACATCGCCGCGTTTCTCGAACACATCGCGTACGCCGCCCGGCAGTTTGGAATCGACCACGTGGCGATCGGCACCGACATCGCGTATACGTCGCGGAATGCGGAGATGGAAAACAGAAAAGTTCCGCGGCGTCCAAAGTCGCGCACCCGGTGGGAAGCCCTGTGGCCGGCGGAAACCTTCGTCACGACTCCAGAAGCCCGCGACAGTCTCGCGTGGACGAACTGGCCGCTGTTTACGGTCGGACTGGTGCAGCGCGGCTTTTCGGACGACGACATACAGAAAATCCTGGGGGGCAACATGCTGCGCGTGGCGCGGGATGTTCTTAAATGAGGCCGCGCGGGACAAAACTTCCGGAATTCGTTCTCAACGAGGGGGCACGACGATGCAGATTCTTCAGGTGGCGGCTGTTCTGGCGGCGATCGGCACAGCCCTGGTCGCAAATCTTCCGAACGCCTGCTCGGCCGATGATCCCACCGGCGACTGGAAGGCCGGACTGGCCTCGGTCGCCATCACCCCGGACGAACTGACGTGGATGGCGGGTTATGCTTCGCGCGACAAACCGGCGGAAGGAAAGGTGCACGATTTGTTCGCGAAGGCCCTGGCTGTTGAAGACGCGCAGGGGACGCGACTGGTGATCGTCACCACCGACCTCATCGGCATTCCGCGGGCACTGCGCGATCTCGTCGAGAAGCAGGTTCGAGAAAAATATCGGCTCCCCCCTGCCGGCCTGTTGCTCAACGCGTCGCATACACACTGCGGGCCGGTGGTCAAAATCGGAAAATCGGCGCTTTACGCCCTCGACGCCGAACAGGCCGCGCGCGTCGAACGCTACGTCCGGGTGCTTCAGGAGAAGCTCGTGGGTGTCATCGGAAAGTCGCTCGAGAACCTGGCTCCGGTGCAACTCGGCTATTCCCATGCCCGCGCCGGCTTCGCCATGAACCGCCGCTTGCCGACCGATTCCGGTCCGCAGAACAGTCCCTATCCCGACGGGCCTGTCGATCATGATGTTCCCGTGCTGCGGATCGACGGCCCCGACGGGAAATTGCGGGTGGTTCTTTTCGGCTACGCCTGTCACAACACGACGCTGTCGTTCTTCCAGTACTGCGGGGACTACGCGGGCTATGCCCAGGAGTATTTCGAGGAGTCGCATCCGGGAACGACCGCCCTGTTTCTGATGGGATGCGGGGGCGATCAGAATCCTTATCCGCGCGGGACATTGGAACTGGCCCGCCAGCACGGCAGGACGCTCGCCATCGCAGTCGACGCGGCGCTGCTCCCCAAGGCCCGCCCGGTTCGGGGGCCGCTGCGCGTGGCGCTGCAGGAGGTGCCGCTCGACTTCGTCCCGTCCCCGACGCGAGAGGAGCTTATGCGGCAGATGAAGTCGTCGAACAAATATGAACGGCGTCATGCTGAGGTGTTGCTGGAGGAACTGCAGGAGAATGGGAAACTGCGGACGAATTATCCGTATCTGATCCAGGCGGCGCAGTTCGGCGGCGACCTGACGCTCGTGGCCCTCGCCGGCGAGACAGTCGTCGATTACTCGCTGCGGCTGAAGCGGGAACTCGCCGGGAGCGCCGTGTGGGTGGCCGGCTATTCCAATGACGTTTTTGCCTACGTTCCCACCCTGCGCGTGCTCAAAGAAGGGGGATACGAAGGAGTCGGAGCGATGCTGTACACGAATCTGCCGGGCCCGTTCGACCCATCGGTCGAAGAGCGGATTGTCGAGAAAGTCCACGCCCTGCTGCGCGAG
>JBLMWR010000816.1:0-3573 GCA_050257335.1 Deltaproteobacteria bacterium
TCCTCTCTCGCATTCTCTAACTATCCATCGAACGGGAGGCGGCAAAATCGACAGGCGACGGATTTCGACCATAATGTGCCCTCGAATGTGCCCTCGATAATGGCTCAGTCCTGCGAATCACAGCGAGACCTCACACAAGTCGCACGTACGAGGACCTCATGATTGGGACGAGATTGGGACCGTACGAGGTCCTCTCGATGCTGGGGCAGGGCGGAATGGGTGAGGTGTACCGCGCCCGCGACACGACGCTCGGGCGAGATGTCGCCCTCAAGGTGCTGCCGGACGCCTTCGCAGCCGATGTCGACCGCATCGCCCGCTTCAAGCGCGAAGCCCAGGTCCTCGCGGCGCTGAACCATCCGGGCATCGCCTCGATCTACGGCTTTGAGGACTCGCGCGAAGTGCATGCGCTGGTGATGGAGCTCGTTGAAGGCCCGACGTTGGCCGACCGGATCGGGGAAGGCCGGCCGATTCCAGTCGAGGAGGCCCTGCCCATCGCGCGGCAAATCGCCGAAGCGCTGGAATATGCGCACGAGCGCGGAATCGTGCACAGGGACCTGAAGCCGGCAAACGTGAAACTCACACCCGCCGGCGCAGTCAAGCTGCTGGACTTCGGATTGGCCAAGGCGCTCGAAGGCGAGTCCGCGCGGGATTCGGCGGCGAGCGCCCCGACGATGAGCCGGCTGGCGACGGAAGCGGGCATCATCCTCGGGACCGCCGCGTACATGTCGCCCGAACAGGCAAAGGGGAAGCCCGTCGATCGCCGCACCGACGCCTGGGCGTTCGGCTGCGTGCTCTACGAAATGCTGACGGGCAGGCAGGCGTTCGAGGGCGAAACCATGACCGACGTGCTCGCCGCGGTGGTCAAGGAAGAGCCCGACTGGTCGCGGCTCCCGCCCGACACGCCACTCGCCGTACAGAATCTTCTTCGGCGCTGTCTCCACAAGGATGCGCGGCGGCGGCTGCAAGCGATCGGCGAGGCGCGAATCGCATTGGAAGAAGCACCGGGCGCCGGCGACTCGTCGCTCTCTCTGGCGGCTCCCGTCCAGCCCGTGCCGCTCTGGCGACGCTCGATGCCGTGGGCGTTCGCGGGGCTGATGGCACTCGTCGCCGTATTCGCTGTGACCCGTCGTGAGCGGCCGATGCCGGCAACGGCGCAGGTCATGCGCCTTGCCCTGGCGCCGCCGGCCGAAGGAACTCTTGCTCCTGATGTGGGCGCGGTGGCAGTGGTGTCGCCTGACGGCGCGCGGACCGTCTGCGTACTGCGCAAGGGAGAGCAGACGCAGCTTTTCGTTCGCGACATGGACCAGTCACAGGCCATTCCGCTCGCCGGCACAGAAGGCGCAAGAATGCCGTTCTTTTCTCCCGACGGTAGGTGGGTGGCATTTTTCGCTGCAGGGAAACTGAAGAAGATCGCGGTGACCGGCGGCGCGCCATTGACGATCGCTGATGCCGCCGATGGACGAGGCGGGGACTGGGGGCCGAACGACATCATCCTGTTCACGCCGACGGCCAACAGCCCGCTCGAGCGGGTGTCGAGTAACGGGGGTACGCCTGAACCGGTCACACGTCTCACGTCGGCTCCCGAAACCGACAGCCGCTCTCATCGCTGGCCGGCGTTCCTGCCGGGCGGCAAACAGGCCCTGTTCAGCGTGGTGTATCACACCGGGAATCCGCTGGACCACGCGGACATCGGAGTGGTGTCGCTCTCGACCGGAACGTACCAGATCTTGATCCGCGGTGGGAGCTTTCCCCGATACCTGCCGGACGGGTACATCGCCTACGCGGCCGGAACGGACGTACTGGCGGCACCTTTCGACGCAACAAGCTCGCGGGTCACGGGCCCGCCCGTCACGGTGCTCAAAGGCGTCGATGCCCAGCCTGGCTCGGGCAGCGCGCAGTTCAGCGTTTCACGTAACGGAACCCTGTTGTACCTGCCAGACGAGCGTCTCGCTTCCGCGAAAAGTCGGCTGGTGTGGGTCGATCGCACCGGCTCGACGGAACCGGTGACGCGAATACCACGCGGCTATGCGAGCCCGCGCATGTCGCCGGACGGACGAGAGATCGTCGTCAATGTGACGGACGAGAACCCCGGCATCTGGCTTTATGACCTGAAGAGGGACACCCTCAGTCCGCTCGCGGTCGAAGGCAGAAACAGCGCGCCTGCACTGACCTCCGATGGCCAGAGCGTCATCTACAACTCGATCCGCAACGGCTCCGAAGGTCTCTGGATGAGGCGCGTGGACGGGAGCGGCGGCGAACGGGACTTCAAGGCCACGGCCACGACGAGGTCCCTGCAGCCGAATGCCGTATCGCCAGATGGGCGGCAGCTGGCCTACAGTCAGCTCAGTTCGGACCGGATCGTTTTAATGGCGTTGCCACTGGACGGCGACGGCGCGCCCCAACCTCTGCTGGTCGGCCCGGGCAACCGCGCCGCCGCGGCGTTCGCGCCCGATGGGCGGTGGATAGCGTACGTCTCCGACGAATCCGGCCAGAACGAAGTGTATGTGCAGGCGGCATCCGGCCAAGGGGGACGATGGGCGATTTCCTCGGGCGGAGGGACGGAGCCCGTCTGGTCCCGAAGCGGCCGGGAGTTGTTCTATCGCTCAGGCAACAAGATGATGGCGGTCGCGGTCACCACGGGACAAACCTTTTCCGCCGACAAGCCGCATGCGCTGTTCGAGGGGGACTACGGGCGTGGAACGGTGACGCGCGACTACGACGTGTCCATGGACGGTCGCTTCGTCATGGTTCAGCCCGAGAAACCAGCGGCCGCAAACGCGGCGCCGGCACTTCAGCTGGTGCTGAACTGGTTTCAGGAGTTGCGCGGGCCACGATCGCAGTGATCCCGCCCATCCTTAAGAGGCCGCCTCGATGACGACGTTCGACATCGCGGCCGTGTTGATTGCGACAGCCGCAGTCTCTGGCTACATCAACTATCGACTGCTGCACCTGCCTCAGACCAGCGGGACGCTGCTCGTCGCCCTCGTCAGCTCGCTGGTTGCCGTCGCGGTAAAACACGTCCTACCCGACGTTCCCTTTCAGCCCGTCGACGAGGACTTCCAGGGCCGGATCGACTTCGATCAAACGTTGATGCACGGGATTCTCTGTATCCTCTTGTTCGCCGGCGCACTGCATGTCGACCTCGAAGGTCTGGTCAGGAACCGGTGGACGATCGGTCTGCTGTCGACGCTTGGTGTGCTCCTGTCAACGGCGCTCGTGGGCCTGTTCACGTGGCTGGTGTTTTCACTGCTCGGGCTTGGACTCAGTCTGTTCGTCTGTCTCACATTTGGAGCGCTGATTTCCCCGACCGATCCAATTGCCGTGATGGGGTTGTTGAAAGAGCTGCACGCCCCGGAGAGTCTCGAGGCGCAGATCGCGGGAGAATCGCTTTTCAACGACGGGGTCGGCGTCGTCGTGTTTCTGGGCCTGGCGTCAATCGCGAATCTCGGCGGCGGCGGTGGGCCTCACGGCGGTGGCTTCGGCCGTGAACTGGCGCTATTCGCCGCACGCGAGGTGGCGGGAGGCGTTGGCATCGGGCTGGGCCTGGGCTACGTCGCGTACCGCGCGTTGAAG
>JBLMWR010000817.1:0-4434 GCA_050257335.1 Deltaproteobacteria bacterium
GTCCCTCCGCTACAATCCAGCACGATCGAGGAATGAAATCATATCCGTACAAACCGGGTTCTTCTGCAGGAGTGTCAGTCGTGTCGATGAGTGAAGAGAGAAACCTCGGTGAGTTGCCCGAGGCTCGCGCTTCGTCGTTCAAGGTGGCACTCGGCGTTACGGGAGTCGTCATCGGGCTGGGCCTGCTCTTGTGCGGCGGGGTGGGCGCGTATGTCGCATGGACACCCCCCCCCGGAGAGTCCGTAGAAGTCCCGGTTCCGCAAATGCTGGATCATTCCGATAACGCTACGAGCGCGCCCCCAATTGTGGCCATCGATCTGCCTCCCGGGTTCGAGCGAGTCAGCAACCGAGGGCCACTTCCAGCCACGGAAGTCTTCTCTCCAATGAAGCGTGTCACCTTCCGCCGCAAGTCTGACGAGGGTGCCGAACTGATAATGGGGAGAGTCGATTTGTCATCGATCCCAGCCGATGTCAGCCCCGAAAAGCTGCGCGGAATGATGCTGCTGAAGCTCGAAATGGCAGGCGAATTCAGCAGGACATTCCAGCGCGATGCGGACTCGGTTCACACGATACGCGAGTTGACAGTGCTCGGACAGCGGGCCTCTGTCGAGATCACCGACGGGACGCTGAGCCCGGGTGCAATACGCGTTGCGAAAGTGGCCGGATGCTTCAGCGCGCCCAAGGCGCGGTTTGGCGTGGTCTACATTATTCCCGAAGACGAGTACGATGAAGAAGCCGTTGTCCGGATGTTCGAGTCGATCCAACTTCCGTCAGGGGATTCCATCCCCGAGGCGAGTGTTTCCGAGAGTCCCTCGCGCGCAGATACTTCTGGCGGCAGGGCCGACAAGCCCGCGCGGGCCGAACCTGCGGATGACAACGAACCCCAATTCGACCGGACAACGCGGCCTGACGATCAATGAAATGATCTTGGCCGTGGCCGCGAATGAGCCGGGATTGTGATCTGTGAAATCGACGGATAAACTGAATGACTGTTATTTCGGCGGGATTTTGGCGCCCTGGCTTCAGAAACGGCGCAGGTTATCTGCAAGGGGTTGGCTGTGCGGTTGAGGTGGGCAAGGCGCGGCTGGATCAGGATCGCCGTTGCGGTTTTCTGCTTGGCAATCGCCGGCTGGAGCGTCTGGTATAAGTGGTTGCGCCCCCCCACGAGCCAGTTGATGGACCGGGGGATCGCGGCTGCGTCGCGGCGCGATGCGGCGACCGCAATCCGCCTCTTCGACGCCGTTCTTTCACGTGAACCAGGTCATGCCCAGGCGCTCCTGCTCAGGGGGCAACTGGCGCGGGAGGCCGGGCATCCCGACGAGGCGGCTGAATTCTGGCGGCGAGTTCCGGATGCGCCTGGGGTGGACGGCAGCAAGGCCCGCTTTCTCGAAGGAGCAATGTACCTTGACAGATTTCACGCACTCAAGGCGGAGCGGGCCCTGCTGCGGTCCGTACAACTCAATCCATCATATATTCAACCGCGAAATCTGCTTGTGCGGCTGTACGTCCTGCAGCGACGTGGCGTCGAGATTCGCCGCCAGCTCTATGAGCTGCGACAATTGCGGAAATGGTCGTTAGAGGAGCTGATTCTCCGGTCGTCGGCGCATGAGCAGATTGAAGACGCGGCGCAAAGCGTCCCACTGCTGGAGAAATTCGTTGCTGCCGATCCGGAGGACCACTTTGGTGCGCTGGCTCTGGCGAAATACCTGATGAACGAGGATCGCTTCGACCGGGCATGTGAGCTTTTGCGCACGAGAATCCGGAAGTATCCCGGCGAGACCCGGTATCCGGCCTTGCTCGCAGAGCTGTATTTGAGGCGGTCCAACCTGGAATCGACTGCCGAAGTACTCGACGCAGTGCCTGCCGAAAGTGCCGCAGACTCGTCGCTGTGGCGCAGCCGAGGCATGTACGCCGCGGCCATCCGGGATTGGGACCGTGCGCGGATTTTTCTTCAACACGCGGTAATTCTCGATCCCGACGATCTTCCCGCCGTCTATCAACTGGGGCTGGCGTTCGAGGCCCTCGGCCGACGCGAAGATGCTGAACGCGAACTCGCCAAAGCAAAGCGGCTGGAACGGATCACGGCCAAGGTGTATCTGATTGCCCGAAAAAGGCAGCGCGAGTGGGCCGAGATGCCGGCAATCGCCGTCGAGATCGCCCAGTTGTTCGTAGAGCTCGGCCAGCCCCGCGATTCACTTCCCTGGCTCGAGCAGGCATTGGAATGGGATCCGCAGAACGCTGCCGCTCGCACCCTGTACAAGACAACAGCCGAGGTCGTTGGCCGCCTTCCCCGGGCGGACGATGCAGCCGACGACCGAGCCGCAGCCGGCGAACTCTCTGAGGCCGTGGCGTCGATTTCCGGTCGCAGGACAGGTCCGCCCGGCGCGCCGGTGCCGGCTGGGAAGGTCCCGGGAATTGCAGTCGTGGGCGCGACGCGGATCATCCTGCGCGACTGTCACCAATCCGCGGAAGTTGAATTCGTGTATTTCAACGGGGAAAGTGGCTCGAAATACCTGCTGGAAACGCTGGGAGGCGGAATAGCAGTTTTGGATTATGACAGAGACGGCTGGCCGGACCTGTATTTCACCCAGGGGGCCCGCATTCCTCCCGATCCCGACGATCGAACCTGGCAGGACCGCCTCTTCCGCAACCGCGGGGACGGAACGTTTGAGGACGTCACCCTGTCCGCCGGTCTGGGCGACAATCGCTACAGCCAGGGATGCGCCGCGGGGGACATCGACAACGACGGCGATACCGACCTCGTCGTCGCCAACTGGGGCGAGAACTCGCTTTACCTGAACAACGGCGACGGCACGTTTATCGAGGCCTCGCGTGCCGCCGGCCTGCGCGGCGATCATTGGAGTTCCAGCCTCGCGCTGGCCGATTTCGACCGCGACGGCAACTTGGATTTGTACGTCGCCACCTACATGACCAACGCTCTTCGGACCTGCCGCAGCGATGACGGACTTGTCGCCACCTGCCACCCTGGAAACTATGCGGCCGAACACGATATTCTCTATCGCAACAGCGGCGACGGGACCTTCGAAGACGTCAGCGAGCGCTCGGGGATCCTTGCCCCCGATGGCAAGGGTCTCGGTGTTCTGGTTGCCGACCTGGATCAGGACGGCTGGCCGGACATTTACGTCGCCAACGACGGAACCCCGAATTTCCTGTTTCGCAACACCGGAAATGCGAACGGGGAGGGATTGCACTTTGTGGAACAGGGGATGCTCTCCGGTGCCGCCGTCAGCGCTGATGGCCTGGCACAGGGAAGCATGGGTATCGCGGCCGGCGATCTGAACGGCGACGGCCTGCTCGATCTCCATGTCACGAATTTCTACTTTGAAGGAAGCGCCCTCTATTTGAACCTGGAGAATCTGACGTTCACCGATGCGGCTCGGGCCGCGAACCTGTACGAGGCAAGTCGGCCCATGGTCGGTTTCGGAACGCAGGCGGTCGATTTCGATCTTGACGGCCACCTGGACCTGTTCGTCGCGAACGGCCATATCGACGATTTCCGCCATCTTGGCGAACCTTGGAAGATGAGGCCCCAACTCTTCAGGAATCGCGGGGATGGCCGGTTCGGCGAGATTTCAAAAACGAGTGGGCCTTATTTCCTGGACGAGTGCCTTGGGCGCGCCGTCGCCCGCCTCGATTTCGATCGAGACGGCAAGCCGGACCTGGTCGTCGGACATCTGGATCGGCCGGCTGCTCTGTTGCACAATGAGACCGAATCGGCAGGAAATTCACTGGCCATCGAGCTGCATGGAACGGAGTCGAACCGCGATGCCATTGGGGCGCGCCTTCGGGCGACGGTGGGGGGTGTGACGCAGGTTCACGAGATTTGCGGAGGGGACGGCTATTTCGCGTCGAACGAGCGCCGCCAGACGATCGGGCTGGGAACAGCAACCCGGGTTGAGCTGCTCGAAATCATCTGGCCCAGTGGCAGAGTCCAGCGGTGGACCGACGTGCCTGCCGGTGGACTGTTGCGCGTTGTCGAGGGCCAGGAATGGCGACGTGTGCGCCCCGCTTCCAATATTACGGCGACTGGTACGAATCCATGAGCGATCAACAGGTTGTCAATGATGAAAAAGGACGCTCCGTCGTCGGCACTCGCGCCAGAGGGGCACCTCGACGGGGGGCACCCGAGTGCGTCGAGGCTCTTCGGCTGCAGCCGGGGTGGCCGCAGGCCGTCGAAATGCAGAAGAAAATCCGTTTCATCACAGAATCGCCCGGCGAAGGTTAAGGAGCTGAAAATTGACGTTTTTTTTAATTTCCTTTTTGACAAAGCGCATGCATTCCTTTATGCTGAGCTTCAGTCGGCTCGCAGTTCAGGATACGCCTGTTCAGGCACCAATCGGGCTGTGGTCCGGCAGGATCTCATTTGTTTCTCTTTTCCGTGGAGCCTCTCATGCAAATTCTGTCTCGTTTTCG
>JBLMWR010000818.1:0-3130 GCA_050257335.1 Deltaproteobacteria bacterium
AGTCAATCCGCCGAACCGCCACAGCCGCGCCGTTCTCCCGATCGATGCCACCGCCTGCGCGACTGGGAGTTGGACGGTCTTCATCATCACGGCGTAAAATCGGTGTCCTTTGTCACAGAGACGCAGAACTCGGCGATCAGTTTCGCGGCGTTTTCCAGATCGGCCAGCGAGACCACCTCGACCGGGCTGTGCATGTACCGGTTGGGGATGGCGACGATGCCGGTGGCCAGTCCGCCCCGCGTGATCTGCATGACGTTGGCGTCGTTGCTGGCGGCGCGGGAAAGTCCGCCGATCTGATAGGGAATCTCGCACTGGCCCGCCTGCTGGACGAGCCTGGCATGCACGGCGGGGTTGACGTTCGGGCCCCGGTAGAGCACGGGGCCGTCCCCCAGGTTGATGTCGCCGTATTGCTTGACGTCAAGCGTGGGACAATCGGTGGCGTGGGTGACGTCGACGGCGATCCCGATCTGCGCGTCGATCGTGAACGCGCTCGTCTGCGCCCCGCGCAGGCCGATTTCCTCCTGCACGGTGGAGACGGCGAAGACCGCCGCCTGGGCCGCCCGCGTGGCGACCAGTTGCAGGGCCGACATCACCACCCAGGCGCCCACCTTGTTGTCCATGCCGGGGGCGGCGGCGAGGTTATTCCGCAGCTTCCGCAAACCCAGCTCGAACGTCACGGGGTCGCCCACGGAGACCACCTGCCGGGCCTCGTCACGATCTTTGACGCCGATGTCGATCCACAGGTCCTTCAGTTCCGGGACCTTCTTGCGATCCTCCTGCGACAGCAGGTGAATGGGCTTGCGGGCGATGACGCCCGGGACCGCCCCGTTCCGCCCCCAGACGACCATGTGCTGGCCGATCAGCATCTGGATGTCCCAGCCCCCGATCGAATCGACCCACACGAAGCCACGCTCATCGATGTGTTTGACCATCAACCCGATCTGGTCGCAATGGCCGGCGAGCATGATCCGCGGGGAACCGGAGGGATTCACCGCGGCGATGACATTGCCGTGCCAGTCGGTCCGGACTTCATCGGCGAACCCGCCCACGTAATTACGAACCACCGTCTGCACCGGCTGTTCGTATCCGGACGGACTCGGGGAAGTCAAAAGGTCACTGAGAAAATCGAACGCGCGGTCTTCCATGGGGCGAGCCCGAAGAATTTGGCTGTGGCATCAATCTGCGGCGGATTATATCGAAAACCCCATTCCGGAAAAGCCCGCCGCTTTTTTTGAGAATCTATCGGAAGCCCCCCCGAATTCATTTGACGACAGGGAGTTGAGTCATTACATTCACGTTGGATATTCGGCCATTGGCAGACCGGTTGGCTGTCGTGAAGTGGCTGAGTTTTGTAGACCAGGGACGGATGGCGATGTCGTTGGTTCATCGAGACATCAATGTCTCGGGCGAGCGGCGTTGGCCCGGCGACTGCGCCGACGACGTCAGGCTGGCTCTGCCGTCCGATTCTCCTTCGGCCAGGATGCACCTGTTTCGAGCGGAGATGGATCTGGAAACGCTGCCACACCGATACGGAAGCAGTCCGTTTGAGGCTTTGCCGTTCGCAGGGGATTGCGAACTGAGAGGTTGACGGTTTTCCATATCCGGCAGGGAGGACAATTATGGAATTGCAGACGCTGACTGATGCACAACAGTTGCTCGTGACCCGCGTGGAGCGCATTGTCCGCGAAAAGACCAGCGGCCTGATTCGTGATCTGCGCGTCGATTTCGCTCCGGGGGAGATTGTTCTGACCGGTCGTGCCGCCACCTATTACGCCAAACAACTGGCGACGCACGCGGCACTCGAAGCCTGCGACGATCTGACGCTGACGAACGACATCGAAGTCTACTGACTCAACTCGCGGCGTCGCCGTTGACAGAATTGCAGAGTAGGCCGTGCCCATCGCACCACCAGGCATTTGAGGCGGGCACAGATCAAGCTGCAGGAATTCACCAGCGCGAAGTCGCTATCCACGTCTCAATCGGCTCCTTCGGGCGGCTGTTTCCCCGATCCGTACCTTGGCTCCTCGCCGCGCCACAGTCTCCGGATGTTGCTGCGGTGCCGCACGATGATCAGTGCCGGGATCAGCAGGCAGAACGTCGTCACGCTCCAATGTTGCTCTGAGAATAGCGCCGGCCAGAGCAGGACGATCTGGCAGACGGCAAAGCTCAACGCCGCCAGAATTGATGCCAGCGAGACGATCCGCCAGACGGCAAACGACAGACCGAACACCCCGGCGGCAATCACCGTCGCCCACCCCCCCAGGTACGCTACCACGCCCAATGCCGTGGCCACGCCTTTGCCCCCGCGAAACCCCAGCCAGCACGGGAACATGTGCCCCAAAATCGTGGCGATTCCTGCCGCGACCTGCCAATGCACGCGATTGGAAGAGCCGGCGGCGAACAGCAGGTGCGGCAAACCGGCGACCGGAACGAGTCCTTTCAGCAGGTCCAGTGCCAGCACGAGGATGCCCCATTGGTTTCCCAGCACGCGGCCGACGTTCGTGGCTCCGATGTTGCCGCTCCCGTGCTGGCGGATGTCGATTTTCCCGACCACCCGGCCCGTCAAATAACCAAACGGCGTCGCTCCGATCAGATATGCGAGAAACAGGAGTTGCAGACCGGGAGCAAGGTCATTCATACCGGCATTCGTAGCGGGCTGCACCAGCCCGGTCAACAGAAGTATAGAACGTCAGGCTTACAGCCTGACAGCGGTGCGACTTCGAACGTGCAACCCGGCTCACAAACCAAGAGACTTGACACCCAAACGTCGTCCGGCAGCTCCCAGCGAGCCCGCGCGCAGCTCGTGCGGATGTCGGGTCCGTTTCCGCCTGCCGCTCGAATCTGAGGCCGAGTGTCCGCAGCTTGGGATGAGAGTCGAATCCAGTCAGGCGATAAGCTTGACGTACTACAAATTATTCTTTGCCGTGTGTGCTGCGATCCACGACGATTTCATCATGATCTGGCGAACGAGCCAGCGGTCGGCGGGGCGGAAGGGCCGGCCAAGATAGAGGCGCAAAAACCGCAGCCGATCGCGGCACGAAAGCCGGCGAGCCGAAAAGTCGAGTTGTGCTAGATCCTTGATGATCCAGCGACGTGAAAGTCGGGCGCGCTGTCGCGCGCGTCCCAGATC
>JBLMWR010000819.1:0-6781 GCA_050257335.1 Deltaproteobacteria bacterium
TGATGATCGCTTCCCCCAGGAGGTCGAGGGTGAAGGCGAATCCCTGCTTGCGGAGCCGGCCGACGGTCTGCAAGACCTCTTCGACTTCCGTCCCGGCGATGAACCGCTGCGCCATGCGCAAGGCATTTCGCCGGGCCGTCATCGCCAGGGCCCGACCCAGAACCGAATCGGGCTGCGAGACCTCGAGGGCCAGGCGTGCCGCGCGCGGCAAGTGCGTGGCCACCTCTTCAAAATATTCCTGCAGGTGCCGGGTGATCGATTCGCGCGAACGGAGCGTCGGCAGAACGTCGATGAAGCGGAACATCTGGACCTTCACCGATTCGTCGGCCATGGCCCAGGCGAGGATGCGGTCGTCCCACCACCGCCGCTCGAAGATCGAGGGCGTTCGGCGTTCGAGGTGGCGCCACAGGTGGCGGCCGATCTCGTGCGTCAGCGTGTCGACGGGATCGGCTTCGGAGATTTTCGCAGCAGCAGACAACGGTTCGTCCGTGAATCAGGTTGTGTAATCCGCATTGAGTCGCACGTATTCGGCCGTCAAGTCGCAGGTCCAGAAGCGCACCGCCTCGTGCCCCAGCGGAAAGCTGAGCTCGATGTGCACTTTGCGGTTCTGCTTTAAGCCCGCCGAAACGTCGGCGGCATTGAAATCGACCGGCGCCCCCGACTGGTACAAGAGCACGTCGTTGAGCCGCAGCGTGATGTCCTTCTCTTCGAGCGCGACCCCCGCATATCCCGCCGCCGACACGATCCGCCCCCAGTTCGGGTCGCCCCCCGTGATTGCCGTCTTCACCAGCGGCGACTCGGCCACCGCCTTGGCGATGCGATGGGCTTCGGCGCGGGTTCGCAGTCCGCGGACGTCGATCGTGATCTCGTGATCGGCCCCTTCGGCATCGGCGATGATCGCCTGCGCCAGGTCCGCCGTGACTTCATCGAGCATCTGCTGGAACCGCGTGTGATCGTGTGCCGAGAGAGGCTGAGCAGTGGCTGCGCCGTTGGCCAGAAGCAGCACGGTGTCGCTCGTGCTCGTATGGCCCTCGACGCTGATGCAGTTGAAGCTGCGGTCGACGGCATGACTGAGCACGGCCTGGGCGTCGGCGGGCTGAATCGCGGCGTCGGTCATGATGACCGAGAGCATGGTGGCCATGTTGGGGGCGATCATCGCCGCCCCCTTGGCCGTCCCGCTGATGCGCACGGTGGCCCCCCCGATTTCCCCCATGCGGGTCGCCTGTTTGGGAAACGTGTCGGTCGTCATGATGCCGCGGGCGGCATTCAGAAAGGCCTCGGGCCCGGCGTCCAATTGCCGAACGGCGGCGGGGAGGCCGGCGCCCAGCTTGTCGCGCGGAAGGAACCGGCCGATTACCCCTGTCGAGCAGACGAGAATGTCGTGCTCGTCGCAGCCCAGCGCGGCGGCGGTCTGGGCCGTCATCCACTGCGCATCGGCGATGCCCTGCTCGCCGGTACAGGCGTTGGCGTTGCCCGAATTGATGACGACTCCGCGGGCCGTCCCCCGTGGGACGCGGCCGCGCGAGACTTTGACCGGCGCGCCGTGCACGAGGTTCGTCGTGAAGACCCCTGCCGCCGCGGCGGGCCGGTCGCTGACGAACAGGGAAAGGTCGAGAATGGAATCCTTTTTGATCCCGCAGTGCACCCCGGCGGCACGGAACCCCAGGGGCAATGGAACATTTTGGTCAGGCATGGTACTTCGCAGGGCGCCGAACGAGCTTGAGAACGCAAACAGGATTGTAGACGATCGAGGCAATTTCATGTAGCCCGGTCGAACGCGGTGCGTTGCAGCCGTCTCGCTCCGTCGAGTCGAAGACCTCGTTCACGAGGCTCTGCCTCGCTCGGCCCGCCGGCACTGTTGTGCGGCACCCGCCGCCACGTGCCAGGAGCGGCGCCGGCGCCTGTCGGGGGAGGGATTGCGACGATTCGTACAAAAATCTCCGGTTGCCCGTTGCAAAATTCTCCTCGCGCGTTGACGATGGAGACGGCGACTTTTCGAATGCGACTCGAGGCGAGAATCGGGATGACTGACCCGCTGGGCTGGATCGACGACGAGCTTCAGGCGCTCGACCGCCAGGGGCTGCGGCGGAGACGCCGCGAGATGACGCCGCTGGCGGACGGCCGCTGCCGCGTCGATGGCCGCGAACTGCTTAATTTTTCTTCGAATGATTACCTGAATCTCGCGCACGACCCGCGGGTGGTTGCCGCCGCCCGCGAGGCCCTCGATCGGGCGGGAGCGGGGGCCACTGCCAGCGCGCTCGTCAGCGGCCGCACCCCCTGGCACGTCGAGCTGGAAAACCGCCTGGCCCGGTTCGAACGCCAGGCCGCCGCCCTCCTTTTCCCGTCCGGATTTGCCGCCAACGTCGGGACGATCTGCGCCCTGGCGGGGAAGGACGATACGATTTTCAGCGACCGACTCAATCATGCCAGCCTGATCGACGGCTGCCGGCTGAGCCATGCGCAGGTGCGGATCTATGGGCATGATGATCTGGCTGAACTGGAAGGCGGGCTGCGGAAATGCCCGGCGAGCGGCAGGCGGCTGATCGTCACCGACAGCGTCTTCAGCATGGACGGCGACCTGGCTCCGCTCCCCGAGCTGTGCGACCTCGCTGAACGATTTCGGGCGATTTTGATGGTCGACGAAGCGCACGCCACGGGCGTGCTCGGCGAGCGCGGCCGCGGAGTGGCTGAGCTGCAGGGGGTCGAAGAACGGGTCACGGTGCGGGTGGGGACGCTGAGCAAGGCGGTCGGCGCGCTGGGAGGCTTTGTTGCCGGGTCGCAACCCCTCGTCGACTGGCTCTGGAACCGCGCCCGTCCGCAGATTTATTCCACCGCCCTTCCCCCCGCCGTCTGCGCCGCCGCCCGAGCTGCCATCGACATCATTGAAGCTGAGCCTGAGCGCCGCCGGTACCTCCTGCAGCTCGCCGGTGAGTTCCGCCGAAAGCTCATTGAGGCGGGGTTTGCAACGGTGAGAAACGGGGTGGGGCCGATCGTCCCGATTCTTTTAGAGACACCCGACCGGGCGATGCACGCCGCGCGGCAGCTCGAACAGGAAGGCTTCCTCGCCGCGGCGATCCGCCCCCCCACTGTGCCCCCGGGGACGTCGCGGTTGCGATTTACGCTCACCAGCGAGCACAAGCCGGCGGATGTCGAGGCGCTGGTGGGGGCTCTTCAGAGGGCGGGTGGGTATTTCCCTCCCTTACCCCCCTTTTTATCGCAACTTGCTCTTTCCCAAAGCGGCCCGAAAAGATAGAATTTGCCACAACCTCTGGCGGGATAAGATGCCGGGGGTGGCGTTGTCGGGCCCTGCTGCGGGTTCCGGAACCACTGCAAGTTGCCGCCTCCTTAGCCGCTGTCTGGCGGGGCGGATGTTGTTTTCTGCGATCGATCTTTGCGTTTCCTGTTTTATTTGCACCTGAAAGGCGAGCGCCGAGCCATGAAGAGAGACCCGAAAAGGGACCTTCTTCGGTTTTAGCCGGCCGCAGCTTCAGGAAACGCCCCTGCCCGTCAGATCGCCACGAAAACCCCCAGTTTAGCGTTGTCGGCAGGGATGTTGTCCAGAGTCGGTCCCTCGGCCAAGGGCCGGCGGATGCTGCAGAAGAATTCAAGAAACCTTAACAGAGAGCCACAGTCACCTTTGGTATCCTCGGCGGCCGCGTGGGAGCGGCGGAGGAGTTTCGTCCGTCCCCAACAGTCCCTTTGCTGCGACTACGTCCATGAACGATCTCTCCAAACTCAGAAACATCGGGATCTCGGCCCACATCGATTCGGGCAAGACCACGCTCACCGAGCGGATTCTCTACTACTCCGGCCGCATTCACCGGATGCATGAGGTCAAGGGAGACGGGGCGGGCGCCACGATGGACTACATGGACCTCGAAAAGGAACGGGGGATCACGATCACGTCGGCATGCACCCGCGTCGAGTGGGAAGACCACCTGGTCAACATCATCGACACGCCCGGTCACGTCGACTTTACGGTGGAAGTCGAACGCTCTTTGCGCGTCCTTGACGGGGCGATTCTCGTATTGTGCGCCGTGGGAGGCGTTCAGAGCCAGTCGCTGACCGTCGATCGCCAGATGAAGCGCTACCACATTCCGCGGATCGCCTTCATCAACAAGATGGACCGCACCGGGGCCAATCCCGATAAAGTCATCGCCCAAGTCAAGGAAAAACTGGGCGTCACGCCGCTCCCGCTGCAGATCCCGATGGGAACCGAATCGCGGTTCCAGGGAGTCATCGACTTGGTGCGGATGCAGGCCGTCTATTTCGACGGCACTCAAGGCGAGAACGTCCGTAAGGAAGCAATTCCCGATGAATATCTCGAGGCCGCCAAAGCGGGCCGCGCGCATCTACTCGAGACCCTCTCCCTCTTCAGCGACACGCTGATGGAGGCCCTGCTCGAAGAGCGCGAAGTCTCGGCCGAAGAGATCATCCCCCTGATTCGCGAAGCAACGCTTTCGCAGGACGTAACGCCGGTGATGATGGGGACGGCATATAAGAACAAAGGGGTGCAGGAGCTGCTCGACGCCATCGTGGCGTACCTCCCCAGCCCGCTCGACCGCCAGGTGGAGGCGACCGACCTGTCGAAGGCGGCCGCCGACAAGGCCAGGGCCGAGGCTCCCGAGGGAACCAAGCCCGAACCGGTCAAGGTCAGGCTGCGGGCGACCGAGGACGCGCCGCTGGTGTGCATGGCGTTCAAGACGGTCGAAGAGCAGTTCGGACAGTTGACGTATGTTCGGATCTACCAGGGAAAGCTCGCGAAGGGCGAGACGGTCACTAACACGCGAACCCAGCGCCGGGTGCGCATCGGCCGGCTGGTGCGCATGCACGCTGACCAGCGGGAAGACCTCGAATCGGCCGGCGCCGGGGACATCGTCGCCGCCGTCGGTCTCGACTGCGCCTCGGGCGATACCTTCTGCGGCCAGGGCGCCGATTACGCGCTCGAAAGCATTTACGTTCCCGAGCCGGTCATCAAGCTTTCGATCGAGCCGCTGAAGCGCGACGGGGCCGACAAGATGGCCAAGGCCCTCGAGCGCTTCCGCCGCGAAGACCCCACCTTCCGCGTCACCAGCGACGAAGAGACGGGGCAGACGCTGATCGCCGGCATGGGCCAGTTGCACCTCGAAATTTACGTCGAGCGCATTCGCCGCGAATACAAGGTCGAATGCATCGTGGGGGAACCGCGCGTCGCCTACCGCGAAACTCCCACCCGCGAGACCGAATTCAACTACAAGCACAAGAAGCAAACCGGCGGCTCCGGCCAGTACGCCCACATCGTCGGGCGGATCAAGCCGCTGCCGGAAGATTCACCCGTGCCGTACGAGTTCGTGGACGAAGTCTTCGGCGGACGCATTCCCCGCGAATACATCCCCGCCGTGGATGCCGGCTTCCAGCGGGCGCTCCCCAAGGGGCCGCTCTGTGAGTGCGAAGTGGTCAACGTGCAGGCGATCCTCGAAGACGGCACCTACCACGATGTCGACTCGTCGGAAATGGCCTTCAACATCTGCGCCTTCAACTGCATGCGCGAAACGCTTAAGAAGGCGGGGATGGTGCTGCTGGAGCCGATCATGACCCTCGAAGTCGAGGCTCCCTCGGAATTTCAGGGGTCGATATCGGGTCACCTGTCGAGCAAGCGCGGCATCATCACCTCCAGCGAAATCCAGGCCGGGGTATCGGTGCTGCGGGCCGAAGTCCCGCTGGCGACGATGTTCGACTACGCCAACGAGCTGCGGTCGATGACGCAGGGGAAGGGCTCGTTCACGATGGAGTTCCAACGCTACAAGCAGGTCCCCAAGTCGATCCAGGAGGAAGTCATCGTCCGCCGCCGCGAAGAGAAAGAAGAAAAGCTCGCTCTCGCGCGCTAACTCGCAATTCCAGGCTCGACCTCCCACCCAAGCCGACTGCTCTGCAGTCGGCTTTTTTTATTAGTCTCAGAACACCTACACCAGTCCGCGAAGCTCCCCCAGCCGCTGATAGACCGCCAGCACGTCCCAGGCGGTCTTCACGTGCGGCTCGACTGTCACCGCAATGTGCTTGCCGGCGCGCGTCTCGCGAACTCGGTATGGAGGGTCCACTTCTCCCTCCAGCTCCTCGCGCACGGCCGCCACAGTCCGCGCAACGAACCCCTGTTCCGAGCGCCCGATCACCTTGAATGTGTAAGGCCCGGGAAAGTCATGGGTTCGTTCGAGCAATTCGGCGGAGGGGAGGTGGTTCACGCTCTTGGTCCTGGGTCGATTGACAACGGCATTACGACTATTATACGTGTCGGCGGTCGCGAAGGGTATCTGCAGGGATAGACCGGGTGCGGTTCGCCTGCTTTCACCGAAAATGAGCAGGAGGCACGAGATGCCGGCAAGATGGACGGTACTGGCCAGCGGGAGCGGCGGAAACGCGAGTCTGCTGGAGCTTGACGGTACCGGGCTGCTCGTCGATATCGGGCTGGGACCGCGGCAGCTCGACCGGCGGCTGCAGGACGTTGGCTCCGGCTGGGACCGTATCCGCGGCGTCGTCCTGACGCATACGCACAGCGACCACTGGAGCGCCCGCTCGCTGGCCCGACTGGCGGAACTGCGGGTGCCGTTTTTCTGCCACGCCGAGCATCTGCGGCCGCTGAACCGGGAATGCCCGGAATTCCAGGGCCTGCAGTTTGCCGGGCTGGTGAAGACCTACTCTCCCGGGCGGACCTTCGAGCCCGTTCCGGGGGCCTGCTGCCGGGCGCTTGCGCTCAAACACGACGGGGGCGCGACGTTCGGGTTTCGCATCGAAGCCGAGGCGAGTC
>JBLMWR010000820.1:0-4898 GCA_050257335.1 Deltaproteobacteria bacterium
GTGCGCGTGCGGCTCGCGATGCCGAAATTGGTCAAGCATCAGCTTCTTGTAAGCGGTGACGTGCTCGAAGAAATCGATCTTCTCCTTGCGCTCAGCCGCGGCGAGGATCTGCACCGAGCGAGCGACCTCGTCTTTCGTCGCGTCCTGCAGCGGCAGCCGTACAACGCGTGACTTCACAACGAGGTCTGGCCGTTCAACGGGGCGCAATTCACCGAGCTGACGCTGAATCGATTCGCCGATCGAATTCCCGATCAAATCGGCCTTGTTCCGTTCACGGGATCGCGGGTCGACGTGATTGATGTCGCCGCAGCAACCGGTCCCGAAGATCGAGATGACGTCCGAGCCGACAGCCTTTCGCAACGTCTTCTCGATGAAGAACGGATAGTCGGCGCTCCACTTCAGCCCGCCGACCGTGTCGAGATGCAACGCGAAATTGCTGAGGATACCGAGCGGCTCACCCTTCTCGTTGCGAATCGTCAGCAGGCCGATCGCAGGATCAATCGGTCCCGCGGAGCGAACGACGTCGGGATTGTCGAAATTCATCCAGGTTCGCACGCTGCCGTCGCGCATCACGAAGCGGCGGTTGAACGACACCGGCGTTTGCTGCGTCGCCGATCCACATTCCAACCCGGCCGGCTTCGCGGCAGCGTGAGCTTTCGCGATGGCCTCGATCGGCCCGTTGATGAGCTTCTCGATGTATGCTGCCCGCAGCGGATCCTGGCGTTCGCCTCCGAGATTCAGGTACAGCTCCTTCATGTAGTCGGGCGCGGTATGCGAGTGCGTTGCCGAGAGGACAATATTCGACGCCGGGATGCCGGTTTTCTCGGAGGCCCGTTTGCGGACCACTTGCGAAAGGTCTGTCGCGATGCCGATCAGGTCACACACAACGAGCGCGACCTCGGCATGAGGATCTCGAAACACGACAGCCCTGGCCTTGAGCGGATCGATCACGCCGTCAGCCAGCCGCTCGTGATAGTAGCCAGCCATCGGAAACCCGACCGGCGGCGTGATGTCTACCTCGGCCACGCCGACTCGTAACGAACCGCTCGCATGGGTATCCGGGGTCACCTCGCGACGAATCGCGGCCAGCCACATCTCGGCCGCGCGTCGCTGCGGCTTGAGCACCGCCGGTTCATCCCCATGAACATTTTCGCCCGACAGCCGCACCGCCGTTGCCAGCACGGCAAGGATCACGAAACAGGTTCTCATGATTCTGAATTCCGCACGCATCACTTCACCGATTCACTTTCCAGGATTGATGACGACAAATTCGCAAGCCTCGACATCCAGCGTCAACGTGACGGTGTCACTTGCCGAATCCATTTTACTGACCTCCCCCAAAGATCCGCGAGCATTGCAGCCCGATGCGATGCCGCGAATCCCAGTCACTGTCGGTAAGGGGGGTTAGCGAACCTCCGCCGCGCGCCATTCACTTCGTCCCGATTTTCGGTCTCCCCACGGCCACGACGTGGCCTTCCGTCCGGAAGAACATTACGCCGTCGGAAATCGCGGGGGTGGACAGGCAGACTTCGCCGAGCGGATTCTGCGCCAGCACCTCGAACTGCGCTCCGGCCTTGAGCACGGTGACCTGTCCCTGTTCATTGGTGAAATAGACCTTGCCGTCGGCGGCCACCGGGGAGGCAGTGTACGCGCCCGGGCCCGGGAGACGCTTTTTGTAAATCTCGCGGCCGGTGGGCGTTTCGTAGCAGGCGACGATTCCGTTGTTGGCGCAGACATAGAGGCGCCCCTGGTACGCAATCGGCGTCGGCAGATAGGGCCCGGCTCTCGGCCTGCTCCAGGAAACGAATTCATTCGACGTCTCGTCTTTTCGAAGCGAGATGTCTCCCGAAGCACCGGGGCGGATCGCGTAGATCGGCAGTATCGGACTGTATCCGCTGGCGACGAAGATCAGCCCCTCGGCGTAAAATGGAGTCGGAACCGTAATCTCCGACTGCCGCGCCAATCGCCACAGCTCTTTGCCCGTCAGCGGATCGTAGCCGCGCGCAAAGCGCGTGGCGTTCGTGACGAGCTCGGCTCGCTCGGGACCTTCGACCACGGTGGGAGAGCCCCACGAGGGAATCTCGTCGCGGGACGTTCGCCACGCCTCGCTCCCATCGGCGAGCCGGAAGGCGGCGATATACGAGCCGCGCCCCACGTCGCATTGGATGATCACCAGGTTCCGGTAAATGACCGGCGAGCTTCCGAACCCCCACTGATAGTCCTCGTCGAAGAACCAGCCCGAATCGAGCGTCCCCAGCTCGCGATGCCAGAGCAACCGCCCATCGCGGTCGTAGCAGTAGAGCCCCTCGGAACCGAAGTTCACCACGACGTGCGCCCCGTCGGTCGCGGGGGTACAGTTCGCGTGGCTGCCTTTGGTGTGCCGCTTCGTGCGGGGGACGCCGTGATGAGCGATCCGGTCCCACACGACGTCGCCCGAATTCCTGTCCAGGCAGATGGTTCGCCAGGAATGTTCGGTCAGGTCGTGGGCTGAATCCACGTCTCCATACAGGCCGACCTTCAACTCCGATCTGCCGTCAATGCCGACGGCCGTCGCGACATACACGCGATCGTCCCAGACAATCGGACAGGCGTGCGCCAGTCCCGCGACGGGCGTTTTCCAGCGCACGTTGCTTCCTTTCTCGACGTCCCAGCTTGTCGGCGGCTTCTGGCCGTCGGCAACGCCCGTCGCCTGGGGCCCCCGAAACGACGGCCAGTTCTGCGGCACGATCTCGCCCGAATCGTCTTCGTCGGCCGGCACAGGCCGGGACGCAACCTGAGGGATCTGGCTGCGCTCGAAAGTCATTGGTGAGTCGAGGTGCGTTCTGACGAAGCGCGCGATTTGCTCGCCCTCGCGCTTGAATTCGAACGTCGTCGTCACGTCGTCGGCCGCGGTGAACGCGTCCTCGCCGCTGCGAACGAGCACGGCGATCGGCCTGTCATCGACTGTGAGAGACAGTCTGTCACCGGCAAGCGCGACGCCCAATTCGAAACCGCTCTCATTGCGGTATGTGCCGACGAACGCCTCCAGCGGCAGTTTGTACTTCCTGGTTTCGGCGGGAGCCGGATCTGGTCGCCTGGCGCCTGCCGTCTCGAGCAGTTCGATGAGTTCCGTCTGGTCCTGCGGGGCGGCAGCCAGCGCACGGTCCAAAGCGGCTGCGCTGATCGTCCCTGTCTCCAGTGCGACGCAAACAACTTCGACCTCGCCGGCCGCCGCGGCACCCGGCAAAATCCCGGCAGCTCCTTCGGCCCCGGCCTCAAGCAGCGCGGCAACGACTTTCCAGTGCTGCTTGGCCGCGGCCGACGCGAGGGGCGAGGCTCCATAGAAGCGGTCTTTTTTATTGACGCTGGCCTGGTGCGCCAGGAGCACCCGCACGACGTCCAGGTGCCCCCTGGCTGCGGCGAAGTGCAGCGCCGTAACTCCGTATTCCGTCTCGGCATCGGGGTCCAATCCTTTTGCCAGCAATGCCTCGACGAGATCCGCCTGCCCCTTTTTGGCCGCCCGCCACAGATCCTCGTTCTCAGGCGCCTCGTCGAGTCGTTCAACCTCTGGAATGGCCGCGTTCCGGCGGTGCACAGGCGGCCCGACGCAAGACCGGACCAGGTAAAACCCGACCGTCACGACGATCAGGCCGGCCGCCGCCACACCGATCCACAGCGGCAGCGAGAGGCGGATCGATGATCGATGGGGATCGGGGGTGACGGGATCGGGGACCATGCCGGCAGTGTACCGACGGCGGCCGGGAGGGTGAATGCCAATCAGCGTCACGCGCTCATCGGCGGAAGAGTTGCGCCACTCGTGTCGGCGCGCCGCGCGAAGAAATGATTTCTGCGCCTTATGCACTCATAGATATTCATCCGGAGGTGAAGCATCCCGGCTAGAAGAGCGACAAGACCGGGCGGCCGGCAATGATTCGATGGCGGCGGCCGAGCGCGTCCACCACTTCCGTGTCTTCGTCGTAGCCGAGCGCGTGATAGAGCGTGGCCACGAAATCACTCACGTGGACCGGGTTGTCTTTCGGCTCGCCGGCGAGGTTGTCGCTGCGCCCGAAGACCTGTCCGCCGCGCACTCCGCCCCCCGCCAGCACGGCGCTATAGACGCGGCCCCAATGGTCGCGGCCGGGAGGCTGGTTGCCGTTGATCACCGGCGTACGGCCGAATTCGCCGGTCCAGGCAACGAGCGTGGAATCGAGCAATCCGCGGTTGGCCAGATCGTCGAGCAGGGCGCCGAAGGCGCGGTTGAGCGGAGGGAGCAGCCAATCGCGCGTGTGTTCCAGATGATGCGAGTGCGTGTCCCACCCGCCAAAGATTACCGTCACAAGCGAGACCCCGGCTTCGACCAGCCGGCGGGCGACAAGGCAGCTTCGCCCCAGCCGGTCGTCGCCGTATTGCGCCCGCAGGGTGGCGGGTTCGTCGTCAATCGCAAAGGCCTTCCACGTCGAGGCGGCCCCCAGCACGTCCAGCGCCTGGGCCTGATGTTTGGTCCAGTCACGAACGAGCGGTGTTCCATCCCCGATCAGCGGCCGTCCGAGAGTCTGCCGCAGCTCGAGGCGCTTGCCAAGTCGCTCGCGGCCAATGTCATCGCGGAGTACAAAGCCCGGAGGCAACGTGCCCGGCAGACTCGCGTCTCCCTGGGGCGGGGCCCGGTTGAAATCCACGTTCAATTTCATGTAACCGTAGTCCATGACGAGCGGGTCATACTTTCGCCCGAGAAACCCGGCATTCTGGCCGGCCCATTCCCGTCCCGGCCCGTCCTGCGTAACCCACATCGGAAGCTGCACTGCCGGCGGCAGCCCGTGGCGCGGCTCGCGCAGATAATTGAGGACAGAACCGATGCAGGGATAATCGCGCCGATCAAGGAACGGCTCCCCTTCGCGGGGAAAGTTCGGCCAGCCGGTGAG
>JBLMWR010000821.1:0-7264 GCA_050257335.1 Deltaproteobacteria bacterium
GGACGAATTCACGGGGCGGTTGATGAAGGGGCGGCAATGGAGCGACGGCCTGCACCAGGCGGTCGAGGCCAAGGAGGGAGTCACGGTCAAGGCTGAGAACCAGACGCTGGCCACCATCACCCTCCAGAATTATTTCAAGCTTTACAAAAAGCTGGCCGGGATGACCGGAACGGCCATGACCGAAGCCAACGAGTTCCTCAAGATCTACAAGCTCGACGTCGTGGCCATTCCCCCGAACCGGCCCATGAAGCGCATCAACCACCCCGATGTCATCTTTCGTTCCGAGCGCGAGAAGTTCAACGCGGTGGCGGAAGAGATTCGGAACATCCACGCCAGCGGCCGACCGATTCTCGTCGGCACCGTGTCGATCGAGAAGTCCGAGCACTTGAGCGGAATGCTCGGTAACTACGGCATCAAGCATGAGGTGCTGAATGCCAAGCATCACGAGCGCGAGGCCGACATTATCGCCCAGGCCGGCCGGCTGAACGGTGTGACCATCGCCACCAACATGGCCGGCCGCGGAACCGACATCATTCTGGGAGGCAATCCGGACCAGGCGGCGTGGGAGCAACTCAAGCACAAGTACGTTTCGCGGCTCGATATTCCCAAGGTCGAGTGGGACGACCTGACCAAGAAGATTGCCGACGAAGAAGGGATGGTCGCCGAGGGGCGCAAGGTCGCCGAGTTGGGGGGCCTGCACGTCATCGGCACCGAGCGGCACGAGGCGCGGCGCATCGACTTGCAGCTTCGCGGCCGATCGGGCCGTCAGGGCGATCCCGGCTCCAGCCGCTTCTTTCTGTCGCTCGAAGACGACCTGATGCGGATCTTCGCCGGCGACTGGGTCAAAAACATCCTGACGCGGCTGGGGATGCAGGAAGGGGAGGCCATCGAAAGCGGCCTCGTCAGCCGGCAGATCGAAAAGGCGCAGCGGCGCGTCGAAGAGCGGCATTTTGAGCAGCGCAAGAACCTTCTCGAATACGACGAAGTCATGGACCAGCAGCGGAAGCGCGTCTACTCCTTCCGGCAGAACATCCTCGATGGGGGCGACTGCCGCGAGATCATCTTCGACATGCTCCACAAGCAGGTCGAGGCGGCGGTCAAGGACATCCTCAGTCCCGACTATGGCCGGGCCAGTTGCGCCCAATGGGCGGCCCAGGCCGCCGGGCTCGAAATCGAGCCTTCCGAACTGAATGAAACCGACGGCGAGGCCGTCATCCAGTTCCTCAAAGACGAAGCCCGCAACCAGGCCGACGATTTGATTCGCGACAAGATTGAAGAAGACCTGTCGCTCGACGTCGAAGACCAGCGGGAATGGAACTGGCTGGCCCTGTCGAAGTGGGCCAACGCCCGCTGGGGGCTCAACACGAATGACCGCGAGCTCAAGAAGATCGGACGGGACGATCTCTTCGCCTACCTGCTCGAACGGGCCAACGAGGCCATCGACCGGGCCGACTTTTCGCCCGTCCTGGGCTTCCTCGCCGAAGACTTCGGCCGCCAGTCGCTGTCGAGCTGGCTCGCCCACCAGTACACCCTCGCGATCGCTCCGGAAAAGTTCGTCGGGCTTTCCAATGAGGAAGCCGTCGAGCTCGTTTTCGGCGAGCTCAAAAAGCTGTACGAGCAGAAGGAAATCGACTTTCCCGTGGCGGTCGGCATGTCGCGGTTCCTCTCGGAGCAGGGCGCCGGGGAAAAGTACGACCGCGAGGGGCTGGTCAACTGGGCCAACGGCCGCTTCCAGGCGCAGCTTCCCCCCGATTCGTTCCGCGGGAAAGCCCGCGAAGAAATCGAGAACGTCCTGAAAAACTGCAGCCGCAGCTTCACGAGCAACGGCCGGCTGGCGAAAGTGATCGACGAGTACCTCGACCGCGCGTACGGCGAGCGGAACGGGGAGGACACCCGCCTGGCTCCCGTCCGCGAGCCGGAACCCATCAAAGAACTCGTGAAATGGGCGCACGAAGAGCTGAAAGCGGAAATGGAAACCGAGGACCTTCTGCCGCTGCCCCGCGATGAAACGCGGCGCAAATTCGTGCACGCGATCGAAAGTCGCTATCGCCCCGAACTCCGCGAAGCCGAACGCGCCCTCGTCCTGGAAGTCCTCGACAGCGCCTGGAAGGATCACCTGTACTACATGGACCATTTGCGGCAGGGGATCGGCCTGGTGGGGTACGCCCAGAAAGACCCCAAGGTCGAATACAAGCGGGAAGGGATGAAGGCCTTCGAGGGCATGTGGAAGGGAATCGCCCAGCAGGTGACCGGCTCCATCTTCAGGCTCGAAAGGGAAAGTCCGGGGTTTGTCGGTTCGCTGTGGCAAATCACGGCGACGACGCACGAAGCGCCGGCCGGCGTCGCGACCGAATCGCCCGATCAGTCCTCCTTGTCCGATCCTGACAGCCCGCCCGGCCCAGCTCCCGACAAACCGATCGAACCGATCCGCAATCGCGGCGAACGCGTCGGCCGCAACGACCCGTGTCCCTGCGGCAGCGGGAAGAAGTTCAAGAATTGCCACATGAAAAGAAGGTAGCAGCGGCATACTGCCGCTTTCGTGAGATCGGACGAATGCGTCACATTCGATCACTATGCCCCGCCTTGGGCGACCCATTGGATGGTGCTGGTGTTCGGGAAGGCGCATGGGCTGATGCGGCAGGATGCCGAATCTACTAGTCGGGAAAGGATTCCCTTGTTCGCCTGGCTCTTGAATCTCGTCTACGTCGCCCTGCTGGCGGCGTTCTCTCCGGTGATCCTCTTCCGGATTGTCGCGCGCGGGAAATACCGCACCGGCTGGAGCCAAAAACTGCTGGGGCGCGTCCCGCCGCGCGACGGAGACCGATCCTGCCTCTGGTTTCACGCCGTGAGCGTCGGCGAGGTGCTGCAGCTGGAGCCGCTGCTGGAAGCCTTGTCGCAGCACGACCCGCGCCTGGAATTCGTCATTTCGACGACGACTCCGACCGGTTACGATGTCGCCATGAAGCGCTACCCGGGTCGCAAAATCATTTACTTCCCCCTCGATTTCAGTTGGGCCGTCAACGCGGCCCTGGCGCGGATCAATCCCACGGCGATCGTCCTCGTGGAACTCGAGCTCTGGCCCAATTTTGTTTTTGCCGCAGCCCGCCGCAGTATTCCGATCGTCCTGGTGAATGGACGGATCAGCGAACGGAGCTTTCGCGGTTACCGGCGCATCCTTCCCCTGATGCGGGCGATTCTGAAGAAGATTTCGGTGCTGGCCGTGCAAAGCGATGCCTACGCCTGGCGGCTCATCGATCTGGGAGCCGACCCCGCCCGGATACACGTCACCGGCTCGATCAAATTCGACCGCGTCGAGACCGATCGCGACAACCCCCGCACGGCCGCGCTTCGCCGGCTGTTCGGTTTGCAGGAAGCCGAACAACGGGTCTTCATCGCCGGCAGTACGCAGGCTCCGGAGGAGCGGTACGCCCTTGAAACTTACCTGCAGTTGCTGCCCCAGTTTCCCGACCTGCGACTGGTTCTTGTCCCCCGACATAAAGAACGTTTCGACGAGGTCGCGAAACTCGTCACAGACGAATTCAAGCTGCCTCTCATTCGGCGCAGCCACATCTCGATCGACGCGCCTGAAAGTTCCCCAAGCCCACGGGCAGGCACCGCCATGATGAGCGGTGGTCCCCGTGGGTCCGCGCTACCTTCGGTTATTCTGCTCGACACATTGGGCGAGCTCTCCGCCTGCTGGGGCCTGGCCGACATCGCCTTTGTGGGCGGCAGCCTCACGACCCGTGGCGGCCAGAACATGATCGAACCGGCCGGCTACGGGGCCGCCGTTCTAATTGGCCCGAATACCTGGAATTTCAAGGACGTCGTCGAACTGCTCCTCTCGCACGAGGCGGCGCTCGTCGTAAACAGTGCTGCGGAACTCACTGCGAAGCTCAACAATCTGCTCACCGATTCCGCCAGGGCGGCCGATTTGGGTAACCGGGGCCGGAAGATTGTCACGGCCCAGCGGGGCGCAACTTCGAGGACGGTCGAGCTCATCCGCAAAGAATTCCCCGGCTGCCAGGATTCAGGAGCGTCTCCGGAATTCAGGGCGGCCTGAGCGAGGTCCTTCAGCGCGGCCTTTGAATCGTGGTGCGAGCATCCCCCAAAACGCCGGCAAACCCGAATTTCTCCATTGAGGCAAACTGCAAGAAGCCTTAGAATTCGTTGACCACCCCCGTTCGACGGGGCGCAAGGTCAAGCGAATTCCCTTTTTACGATACGAATCCAGACACGGAGCTTCGCATGGCGAGCGGATTGTTCACGAGCGAATCAGTCAGCATGGGGCACCCCGACAAGGTGGCCGACCAGATTTCCGACGGAGTCCTCGATGCCCTTTTGGCGAAGGACCCCCTGTCACGTGTCGCCTGCGAAACGCTCTGCACGACCGATCTCGTCGTGCTCGCCGGTGAAATCACCACGCGGGCCGACATCGATCACGCCAAGCTCGTCCGCCAGATCGTGGCAGACATCGGCTATACCGGCCACGACCTGGGCTTCAGTGCCGAATCGATCCGCGTCTTTCTGGCTCTTCACAGCCAGAGCGGTGACCTCGCCATGGGGGTCGATCGGGATGGAGCCGGCGACCAGGGGCTGATGTTCGGGTACGCCTGCAATCAGACGGAGGAATACATGCCGGCTCCCATCGCCTTTGCGCACCGCATCATCAACCGTCTCACTGATTGCCGGAAGAAGGGGGACGTCGACTGGCTCCGCCCGGACAGCAAGAGCCAGGTGACAGTGGAATACGAGAACGGCCGGCCGGTCGGAATCTCGGCAGTCGTCGTTTCCACGCAGCACTCCGAAAAGGTCGATCAGAAGCAGATCCACGATTACATCGTTTCCGAAATCATCGGCAAAACGATTCGCAAAGAACTCCTGACTTCGAAGACCAAGTACCACATCAACCCGACGGGACGGTTTGTGATCGGCGGCCCGCACGGCGACACGGGACTCACGGGACGCAAGATCATCGTGGACACGTACGGCGGGTGGGGCCGGCACGGCGGCGGGGCCTTCAGCGGGAAAGATCCAACGAAGGTTGACCGTTCGGCCGCGTACATGGCCCGCCATGTCGCCAAAAACGTTGTCGCCGCCGGGCTGGCTGAAGAATGCGAAGTGCAGCTCGCCTACGCCATCGGCGTGGCCGATCCGTTGAGCGTGCGGGTCGATTCGTACGGCACGGGGCTCGTTCCCGACGAGCGGATCGCCGGTCTCGTGCGCGACATGTTCCCGCTTACGCCCAAAGGAATCATCAAAGAGTTGAATCTCCGCCGGCCGATCTATCGCAAGACCGCCGCCGGAGGCCACTTCGGCCGCACCGACCCCGATTTTACGTGGGAATCGACGGCCAAAGCGGCCGAACTGCGGAAAGCGGCGGGCCTCGGAACCGATGCCTACAAACCGCAGTTCGTCGTGACGTGAGCGCTGGAGTCCCGGCTTCAGCCGGCCGGCCGTCGCAGCCGCGCTGATCCGACCGGATGCTCCGTGGGCGCCCCTCCAGCAACGCCAGCCAGGGAAGGTATGGTCATGTCGGAACAGCGCAGTCCGCGACGGTCCCCTGTTTCACCGGCCGGTCTCCGTAATTATTGGGGATCGATCGTTCGCGCGATGGCGTGTCGGAAAGCCGAACTCGCGATCTGGGCCGACATCCGCGCCTTTCCGCCGCTGGCCGTGGTCGCCGGGCTCGATTGTCTGGCCGCTCTCGTGCTGTGGCGGAAAGCCGCCGGAGGACCGCCCCTTTATTTGACGAACGCCCGGTTGTGTCTTGCCGGGCTGGCCGTGGCCGCTTTGACAGTCGCCGGACGGTGGTGGCTCGCGCGCATCGAGAGTGAATCACCGGCGGTGTGGATCCGCAGCGTGCTGATGGCGCTCGCCGTCCTGCCGATGCTCGCCCTGCTCTCGCTGGCCAATTCGCAACATTCTCACTGGGCGGTGAGCTTCACCAGCGCCCTGGCGGTCGCATCGGGGGGCGCCGTGCTGTTGTGGAACCGCATTTCGTCGGCCCCGTCCGCGGAAGTTCCGACGCCGGGCACGGCCGCGATCACGCTTGCGTTCCCCATGATACCGGTCACGCCGCCGGTCTCTGAATCGAAGACGCCCGCGGAGACAAGCCCCGCCCGGACACCGCCCGGGACCGGGGCGCCGAATTCCGAAGCGTGGATGGAACGCACGATCGACGAGTCGGGAACTGTGAAATTGCAGGGCCAGGTCGTGGCCGAATTCGCCGCCGGCCAGAGCGTGGCCACCGTGCACATTCCGTTCTGCCCGCCGTTCGCCCGCATCCCCGAATTCGAGTGTGATGCCATCGACGCCCCAGGAGTCCGCCCCCGCACGCCGGCGGTCTTCCGTTACGGCGCCCGCGTCGAATTGAAACGCGCCGGCGACACGTCCCATCCCGCCCGTGCCAAAGTCCGCTTCCACGCGTGCGCCAGTGCAGACGCGTCCCGCGCCGCTTAGCGTATCGTAGCTATCTCGCTCCGCGAGTTACAGTCTCGGTTTTCCACGCCATACCCGACCCGAGTGGCTCGTTCGCGTCACTGCGGACGACCGCCTCCCCATCCCGCCAACATAAGGATGAGGCGGTCGACGCATCGCATGGCCTGACTCGAGCGACCAATCGCGACGTAACGCCGAGCCCCCATCCCGCGGAGCGGGATGACGACATTACGAGCCGCCAACCACTTCGAATTGCACGGTCGAACCCTGCGGACGGCTCAATTCCACCTTCAGCTCCGGGGCATCGCGGCTGGAAATCTCGACCCGCACGATCACCTGGTGCAGGCCGCGGTCGAGTGAGAGTTCGACGGGCGACTTGATGTCGAGCGATTCGGCGTCGACCCAGACCTGCGCCGTCTCCGTCGTCTGGACGTTGAAAACGACTTTCCCGGGCTCGCTCACCTGCACCTCGCCGCGAAGGATGGCAACCGCCGGCTGACTCCCCTTCCGCAGCTCCTCGAGCGGCACGGCCCCCGCGACCTTCGCGTAAAGGGAACGCCAGGCGTCGGGTTCGCTCCCGAGCACGTACTGGCGGATGTGCTCCAAATGGGGCACCTCCGCCGTCAGTTCCGCGGGGGGCTGCCTCAGGACGCGCCAGCGCTGGATGGCCGGCGTCGTTCGTACGGCATACGCGCCAGGCCGCCCGAGTTCGGTCACAAAGCGGATCAGGTCGATGAGCTCCCTGCGGGTGAGGAACTTCGTCAGTCCGGTGGGCATCATCGACGACCCCTGCGTTTCCTCTTCAATGTCCGCGGTGGAGATGACG
>JBLMWR010000822.1:0-3039 GCA_050257335.1 Deltaproteobacteria bacterium
GCGAGCGGGGGGCGGGCACCGATTCGAAGAGAACTGGTCCCCCTTGGTCTGGTCAGGCGCAAGAGTGAGATGAACAAGCAAGATGCTGATTTCAATTTTAGCGAGTCCTGGCCGAACCGCGCAACAGTGCGGCGGAATGATTCGGAGTGAAATCGCCGAACGACGTCATCCCCCCTTGCCAAGGGGGGGAGAAGCCGTTCGGTCCGCGGTCGTCGAATGGCGTTTTCGGCCCAGAATCGGCTGCTTTCCGTTATATTCCCCTCGCGGATCCGCCCGATGAGTTGTAAGGTGAGGCACCCAAAGATGGGCTTCCGGCGTCAGACAATCCATAACGACAGGGGCCGACTTTATGCATCCGGTGGTGGTGGACAAGCCGTATCGTCATTACCCGCCGTATCACGGCCGCATCTGGCCGTGGCTCATCCAGCGTTTCGTGCCGTGGAGATTGCGGAAGGGCTATGGCGTCGAGAAAGTCGAGTGCCGGGGTCTCGATCGGCTCAGGGAATCGCTCTCGGCCGGGCATGGCGTGCTGCTGGCGCCGAATCATTGCCGTCCCTGCGATCCGTTCGTCGTCAACGAAGTCTGCCGGCAGGCGGGGACGGTCCCCCAGATCATGGCGAGCTGGCATCTCTTTGCACCGGGGGGATTGCAGGCGTTTCTCCTGCGCCGCGCGGGGGCCTTCAGCGTGTACCGCGAGGGGATGGACCGCCAGGCCCTGACGGCCGCCGTCGAGATTCTCGACCAGGCCCGCCGGCCGCTGGTCATTTTTCCCGAAGGGGTCATCACCCGCCACAACGATTGCCTCAATCCGCTGATGGACGGGACGAGCTTGATCGCCCGCTCCGGCGCCAAGAAGCGGGCCGAGCGGAATCCCGACGCCCGCGTCGTCGTCCATCCGGTCGCGATTCGCTATCACTTCCATGGCGATATCAACTTGGCGCTGCATCCCGTGCTCGACGAGATCGAACACCGGCTCTGCTGGCGTCCAAAACGCGAGCTCGATCTGGTGGCCCGCATCTACCGCGTCGGCGAGGCGCTCTTGTGCCTGAAGGAAATGGAATACGTCGGCCAGCCGCAGCAGGGCACGATTCCCGAACGCCTCACGCGGCTGATTGACCACCTGCTGGTTCCACTGGAAGAGGAATGGCTCAAGGGCCAGCGAGAGAAGACGACGGTGGGGCGCGTGAAGAAACTGCGCACAGCCATCTTGCCGGACATGATCAAGGGAGACATCACCGAAGCCGAGCGCCAGCGCCGCTGGCAACAGCTTGGCGAAATGTATTTTGCCCAGCAGGTCTCGCATTACCCTCCGGATTACGCCAAATCGAAACCAACCCCCGAACGGTTGCTGGAAACTGTCGAGCGGTTCGAAGAAGACATGACCGACGTGGCCCGTGTGCATGGGCCGATGACGGTGACGGTCGAAGTCGGCGAAGCGATCCCAGTCTCCCCTGCGCGGGAACGGGGCGCCGCAGAAGATCCGCTGATCGCCGCCCTGGAACAGAAGCTGCACCACATGCTGGCGATTTCCGGGAATGGGGCGCTGGCATGATACGGAACGAAATGCATCCCTCACACCAGTCCACAGTGCTCGATTCCGCCCGCGCCCCTGTGTGGCTGCGAATCGCGTTCGTCGCTATGGGGCTCGCCGCCTGGTTTGGCAGCCAGGCACTGATCGGCAAACGGTCGTTCCCCGACGGAACGATCGGCGATGCCGTGCATCTCTGGACCGCCCCGCTGCACGATTACCTCATCGACCATCCCCTCGCCGGAAACGCGCTGCTCATCACCAGCTCGGCGGTGGTCGATCTGGTCGGCGTGTCGCTCTTATGCCTGGCGATCTTCGGCCCGTCGGTCCGCCCCTTTCTGGGACTTTTGATGCTGTTTGTACTGCGGCAGAGTTGTCAGGGGTTGTGTTCGCTTCCCGCTCCCGACGAGATGATCTGGCACAAGACCAGCATTCCGACGCTGCTGGTGACGTACGGCGTTTCGACCAACCTGTTTTTTTCGGGGCACACGGGGCTGGCGGTGCTCGGCGCGGTGGAACTGGCACGGACGAAGAATCGCTTCCTGCTGATTCTCGGAATCTGCATCGCGGTCTTCGAGGCGGCGACGGTCCTGATCCTGCGGGCCCATTACACGATGGACGTTTTCACCGGGGCCGTCACGGCACTGCTCGTCTCGCAGGTCGCCGCGACACTCGCCCCGCGGTGCGATGCGTTTATGGCGCGCTGGGCGAAACCAGCGCACTCATCCGGCTAGCGGCGCGGCCGAGTCCCGAGTGTCGGTGACGGGCAGGCTAGTGCTTTGTCAAAGATAAAAGTTAGGTTGTAGCCACGCTCGCCAGAGCGTGGGAAAGCACTGAATACAGACTCGTCCCCCACGCTCTGGCGAGCGTGGCTACCTGAAAATCAAGGTTTGACAAAGCACTAGAATCGCACCCCATGACGGCGAGGCCCGTAACCGCCTGTTCAGACATCGCCAATCTCCCTTGACCTGCTCGTGCCGCTCCGGTTACCATCAATTCAACACATTTTGATGCGTGAGTCGTTTTTTAGTCGGTTCGGCGGCCCCGAGCCGGCCGATATTTACGGATAAGCATGTGTAGGGACTGTTCACCGAGCCTTTTCGCACAGGAGCTTCGGCCATGCTCAACATCTTCGGACGCTCAATGACCCGCAACTGCGAAGGAACCAGTCGGCGGGATTTCCTGAAGGTCGGCTCTCTCGGGCTGGGGGGGCTGGCTCTCCCCGATCTGCTCCGGGCCCGGGCTGCCGCGAAAGACGATGGCCGCTCGGTGAAGGACACCTCGGTCGTCTGGCTCTGGCTGGGGGGCGGACCGACCCATGTCGAGACTTTCGATCCCAAGATGACCGCACCGGTCGAGTACCGTTCGACGGTTGGCGAAGTCAGCACGACGATCCCCGGCGAAACGATCGGCGGACTTTTCCCACAAATCGCGCAGCACGCAAAACACTTCAGCTTCGTCCGCTCGTTCGCCCACACCAACAGCGGCCATGGCGGCGGAACGCACTACGT
>JBLMWR010000823.1:0-4052 GCA_050257335.1 Deltaproteobacteria bacterium
CGACCAGATCGTTCGTGGTCTTGCTGGCGTCGGCCGGGACGGCGGCAGGAGGCGCCGCATCGAAGCGCATCCACGTTGTCCGCGATTGAATGATCTTCGAATTCGCGGCCGCCTTTTTGAGCTTGGCGGCCGGGTCGGCGACCGAGGCCAATAGTTTCGCATCCAGCGTCCCCTTGATCCCCAGATTCTTCAGGTCCTCTTTGGTAATCAAAAGCGGCGCGAGCAGTGAGGCGTCCTGAGTGACCAGGGCCCGCACGGCCAGCCGGCTCACTTCCTCCGCCGAAATCTGCTTGTAAACGTCGATCTTCCCGTCGCCGTTGGTGTCGATCCCCCACCGCATTCCCCCGGTATTGAGCCAGCGGAACTGGTCCTTCTTGCCGTTGGGCTTGGTGACGATGTCGCGGTACACCTCCAGGCCGTTCTTGTAGTAGCTGAAGGTGTCGACGACGTCGTTGCCGTCGGTGTCCATGAACCGCCGCAGCGGCTGCCCGTCCGGGCCCGTCAGCAGCCATCCCGTCGCTTTCCCCGCCTGGACGCCGGTCACCTTGCACTGGTCGTACTGCTTCGGATCGGGGGTGTCGAACTCGACGTCAGCATGATGCGGCGGCACGCCGAGCGCCTGCTTGACCGTCGGGGGCTCCGCCGCCACCGCCGCCATCGCGGTCAGCAACATTGATGAAAACAGGACCCCGGCAACCGGGGCCAGAATCGGGGGAACGCGCGCGATCCACATGCCATTGAACTCCATTGGAAAACCATCCGGTCAAAGCTGTATACACACCCGGAGCAGGGGCGAATTCTACAATAAGTCGCCCGTCCGGGTCATCAGCAAATGCCGGATGCGCCCGATTACGATTTCACGCCGATATTAATGTAGGCATGCACGTGCGGGGCGCCGCGGAAGTGCCAGACGAGCGACGGGCCTTCCACGCGCCAGATGTCCCATTCCCTGTCTTCCAGCAGGTCCCCCTGCTGGTAGAAGGCCATGTGCAGCTTGTCGATGCCGCCCGCGGCTTTCAGAATTTCAAACACCTCGTCGACATCATCCTTCCGATACGGCGCCAGGATGACCTTGAGGGTTTTCTCGACAAGCTGCTTCTGGTCGGCGCTCAGCTCGCCGACGGAGATTCCCGGAAAGGCGCCGGCCGCCCCCTGCAGGGCCACGGCGTCTTCTTTGGGAGCCGTCTTGATCAGCCCCTTCTCGGCCTGTTTGGTATCGAGCGCCTTGAACACCTCGTTGGCCTGCGTCGTCTGGTAATGGAACAGATTCTTGCTCGGCTGCTCGACGCCGTGGCCGTAGATGATCGGACCGCCGAAGGCCGCCTTGTCGACGCTGTCGCCGTCGGCGCGGAGCGTCAGGTGCCGGCCCGTCAATTCCCACTCGAACTTGCCCGAGCCGGGGGTTCCGAACACGGCCACGCTGTAGCCGCCGATTCCCCCCGCATCGTCCTGCGTCTGGCGGATGATCCGCTGATAGCCGTCTTCGGTGGTGACGCCCCGGATGATCTCGTCGATGATCGCCCGCTGGTCTCTGCTGTAGAAGTCGTCGTCGATTTCGGGCTTGGTAATGTGCCAGTTGGCGCTGATCTTCTTCCGCAGCTCGTGATCGAACGGAAAGACGATGGCGCTCTTCTGGCTTTCGGAGAGGGAGTTGTAAAAGCGGAGGACGGCGGTTTCGGCGGTGCTCTTTGATGTCGGGGCGGCATGGGCCAGACGGCCCAGCATTGCGGGTGCCGCCGCTCCCGCCAGAGCCGCGCCGCCAACCGTGCGGATGAAGGTGCGGCGATCGAGGGGCATGTCACAATCCGGGCAAATCGGTCGATCTTGAGGATTCATCGCGCTCTCCTGAAGTTCGGGTGAGTGGAACGCCAAAACAGCTTCCGGCACTGTACCAACTGTCTTCGGCGTCGGCGAGTGCCCGCGTTCGCAGTACCGCCTTCAGGCGGGGCCGCGAGCCACCGTTGCCAATTCAGGAGGCGCCCGTCAGAATGGTTCTTTCTGCAAAATGATTGCAATAAGTTCACACCCTCTCCGTGCGGCGTTTCCCGGAGTCGGAAGGATCGGTCGTGAGTTTGCTTAAAACCTCCCTCGTGGCGGCGTTCGTTTTCTTTCTGCCGGCGGTCACCCGCGCGGAAGCGGCAGAACGCTGGCCGCTGACGCTGCTGTCCCTGTACTGCATCGCCGTCATCGGCGCGTCGCTGCTGGGGGGCTGGCTGCCGCAACTGGTGAATCTCACGCACACCCGCATGCAGGTCCTGATCAGCCTGACGGGGGGCTTCATGCTGGGGATCGGCGTGTTCCACATGCTCCCCCACGCCCTCGTCGAGCTGGGAGATGCCGGGCCCGACCGCGCGGCCTATGGAATGATGGCCGGCCTGATCATCATGTTCCTGCTGTTGCGGGTCTTTCATTTTCATCACCATGGCCCGGGCGAAGTTCTCTGCCGGCACGACGACCCCGCGGCGGCGCACGAACACGCGCACTCCGCCGGGCACGATCACGACCACGATCACGACCTGGGTCGCGAGCACGGCGGCGGGGAACCGCAGGGCCAGCGCAGCCTGAGCTGGATCGGCGTTTTTCTGGGAATGGCCCTGCACACCCTGATCGACGGGCTGGCCCTCGGAGCCAGCGTCGAAGCCGATGCACTGCATGGTGCGACGGGGCTCCTCGGCCTGGGAACCTTTCTGGCGGTCGTGTTGCACAAGCCGCTCGATTCGGTGTCGATCACTTCCGTGATGGCCGCCGGGGGCTGGTCGCCCGCCGCGCGACATGCCGCAAGCTGCACCTTTGCCCTCTTCTGTCCGCTGGGGGCCGTTCTGTTCGTCCTGGGAATCGACGCCATGTCGGCAAATCACGCATTGCCGGTCGGCTTCGCCCTGGCTTTCTCGGCGGGAGTCTTTCTGTGCATCGCCCTCAGCGACCTGCTCCCGGAAATGGAATTCCATTCCCACAGCCGCGTGCCGCTGACGGTCGCCCTGCTGACGGGCGTGGCCCTGGCGTGGGGCATCGGCTATCTGGAATCCGAGCACGCGCATTCGCATCACCACGCCGAAGCCGGGCATTCGCATGGGGAATAATCACTCGCAGCTCTTGCAGTAGCCCCGCAGCAGAACTTCGGTCACGCTGCCGATCTGTTTGCCGCGGGCGGTGAGCTGCGGCGGGAGCTTCACGCCTCCCAGGCAAGTGACGCTGCCGCAGGTGATGCACACAAAATGCGGGTGCTTTCCCTTTGCGCCATGCGCCCGGTCGTGCGCCTCGAATCGCCAGACGTGATCTCCCAGCTCGGTCCGAACGACGAGCCCGGCGTCGGTGAGATCGGTCAGGTTGCGAAAAACGGTCGCCTTGTCGAGCCCCAGCGGGGTCAGCTCGTCGGCCAGTTCGGCGTGCGAAAGGGGCGATTTCGCGCTGCGCAGCCGCTGCAGGACGGCGATCCGCGCCGTCGTCGAGCGCAGACCGGCGCCACGGAGCAGACTCTGCAGCGCGGCGATCTCTCCGGTAGACGAGCGCAACTTCAGCATGGCGTGACCGGCGCGTGATCGGGAATCGTTGGAACCATTTCCAACCCTGGTGAATTATTGCGTGTCGCGGCATTCCGCGAAAGCGAGACGGATAAGAGGGAAGATAGAGGATGGAGGGCGGAGGACGGAGGCTGCAATCAACGGGGAAGCGTGCGGATGGCCAGCCGACGTCTCGCCTTGGCAAGGTTGGGACAGGGGGGCCGGGTGAAGTGGTTTGCCTGGCACCCAATAGCAACCCGCATCAGCCCGAGGCCGGCCGCCGGGCGTTGACTGCTCTGGCGGGACTATTTACAATCCTTTTGCAGATACAATCCGCAAACGGAGAAAAAGTTCTGCTTGCGGCCCAACGCCGGCGCCGGTAAGCTCGACATAAATCCGATCGCTGTCATTTTCCGGCTGGATGCGACGTTCCTCATGCCCGATTTCCGGAACATTCTTGCCTGGCTGGTCCTGACGAGCTACGTCTTCGCCAACACGTTCGCGGCGGCGCTGCACGATCACCGCCACTGCTGCGGCCATTCCGAGGGGGTC
>JBLMWR010000824.1:0-3162 GCA_050257335.1 Deltaproteobacteria bacterium
CCAGTTCCGGATGCTCAACCGCGGCAAAGGCCCGGCCATGCACAGTCCCCGGGCCCAGGCCGACAAGAAAGCCTACCAATTCTTCATGAAGCATCGCGTCGAACAGCAGGCGAATCTCACGTTGCGGCAGGAGCTGGTCGAAGGGCTGGAGATCGAGTCGGGCCGACTGGCCGGAGTTCGCGTTCGCGGACCGGCCCTTTACCGGGCTGGCGCCGTCGTGCTGACAACGGGGACGTTTCTGCAGGCGGTCATGCACACAGGCGAGGCAAAAGCAGCCGGCGGGCGGGCTGGAGAGGGAACCAGCGCCGGCATCTCCCGCTCATTGACAGAACTGGGATTCGAGCTGGCCCGGTTCAAAACGGGAACGCCCGCACGATTGAACGGCAGAACGATCGAGTTTTCGGCCCTGACGCACCAGCCTGGCGACGATCAGCCTCAGCCGTTTTCGTTTCTCACTGACCGGATCACGCAGCCGCAGATGGACTGCTATCTCACGCAGACGAATGCCGCGGTGCACGACCTGATTCGCGCCAATCTGCATCGCGCACCGATGTACAGCGGCCAGATCCGGTCGACGGGCCCCCGGTATTGCCCGTCGATTGAAGACAAGATCGTCCGCTTTGCCGACAAATCGTCGCATCAGATCTTTCTGGAGCCCGAAGGACGCAACACGCTCGAATTCTACTGCAACGGCATTTCGACCAGCCTTCCGCGGGATGTCCAGGAGCGGATGATTCATGCGATCCAGGGGCTGGAGCGGGCCGAGATCATGAGGTTCGGCTATGCGGTCGAATACGATTATTCCCCGCCAACGCAACTGCGCGCGACTCTGGAAACCAAGCGCGTGCCGGGGCTTTATTTTGCCGGACAGATCAACGGCACGACCGGCTATGAAGAGGCGGCCGGTCAGGGCCTGATGGCGGGGATCAACGCCGCCCTGAATCTGGCCGGCAAGCCCCCCTTGATCCTCGATCGGAGCCAGGCCTACCTGGGCGTTCTGATCGACGATCTGGTGACCAGGGGGGTGGATGAGCCGTATCGGATGTTTACCTCGCGGGCGGAATACCGATTGCTGCTGCGGCACGACAACGCCGACCGCCGGCTGACGCCGCTCGGCTGGCGGGTCGGGTGTGTGAGCCAGGAGCGTTGGAACCGACTGCAGGAACACGAGGCCCAGATTCAGCGGGCGGGGCAGTTCCTGTCTTCCCAGTTTCACCAGGGTTCCACACTGGAGCAGATGCTGCGGCGTCCGGAAACCGCCTGGCAGGATGTTGTCGAGCTGAATCCGGAACTGGCGGCGATGAACATTTCGCCGCTTGCCGCCGAGCAACTCGTCCTCGAAGCGAAATACGCCGGGTACATCCGCCGGCAACAGGCGGAAATCGGCCGGCAGGAGCAGATTTCCGCCATTTCAATTCCTGATGCTTTTGATTATTTCGCCGTTCCGCAGTTGCGGGCCGAGGCGAAACAGAAGCTTTCACGGGTCCGCCCCCGTGATCTGGGACAGGCCGGGCGCATCAGCGGAATCACGCCCGCAGACATCGCCGTGCTGACTTTGTACGTCAAAGAGCCAAACCGCCTTGCATCCTGAGCAAAGGGCGTAACCTCCTGAATTTGCGGGCTTTTCGGCTTCATTGCGCTCAGGACGGTCTGGTGAGAATGACGCATATTGACCAGTTCCGCAGAATGGATATAATCGGCACCCGTGGTAAATTCGGTAAGGTCGATCAGGGGCAGTTGCAGAACGATCTTCCGGAGTCCAGCTCACGCAACTCAAGGCCTGTTGTCGTGCCAGGGAAGTGACCTCTCGCGTTTTTCAAAGGGAGGTCATCAGCACGTCGGCTTCCATGCGGAGTCGTCGAGTCATAAAAAGGACGCTTTATGAGCAACATGAAAACGGTCTATACGACAGGTGAGGCGGCCCGGATCTGCAAAGTCAGCCAGCAGACGATCATTCGCTGCTTTGACTCCGGTCAGCTCAAAGGATTTCGCGTGCCCGGCTCCAAATTCCGCCGGATCCCGCGGGATATCCTTTACAAGTTCATGAAGGAAAACGGCATTCCGACCGACGCCCTTGAAAGCGGCAAGCGGAAGGCGCTAGTCGTGGACGACGACGAAGAACTCGTCGAACTGATCCGCGATCACCTCGAGTCGGACGGCCGCTTCGAGGTCCGGATTGCCAGCAACGGGTTCGACGCCGGCATGATGGTCCGGGAATACCACCCCGACGTCGTCGTTCTCGACGTGATGCTGCCGGACATTAACGGCAAGGAGGTCTGCCAGCGGATCCGCAGCGACCCGAGCCTCAGCGACGTGAGGATCGTGTGCATCAGCGGGATGGTGGAAGACGACAAGATCGCCGAGCTTCTGGCCGCTGGAGCCAATGAGTTTCTCCAGAAGCCGTTCGAGGTCGAGCAGCTTGTCGACCTGATGTGCAAACAGCTCGACGTGGAACCGATCGAGGCCCGGTAGGCTTTTGTGCAAACCGTCGGACTGGTGCCGGGACCAAATCGCAGATTTCCGGACTTGTTCGACTCCGAAACAAGCACCCCGGCTGCGTTAGAGCAGCCGGGGTGCTGCATTGATGCTCCCCGAATTGAAATGCCCGACGTCGAATCGCCAGCGTCCGAAAGGCAGCTCACGGAGCTCAAATTGCGGGCCCTTGCCGAATTCGCCGCCGGCGCCGGACACGAGATCAACAACCCCGTGGCCACGATCGTCGGTTACGCCCAGCAGCTTTTGGCTGGCGAGACCGCCCCCGATCGCCGGCACGCCCTGGCTACCATCGGCGCACAGGCCTACCGCATTCGCGACATGATCGGCGACATCATGCTCTTCGCGCGGCCTCCCGCGCCGAATCCGCGGCAGGTCGACCTGTCGGGCGTGCTGCGTGAGGTCGCCGATAAATTCTCGGACGATTTTCGACAAGCGTCAATTCGGGTGCAGGTCGAGGTTAAAGCCGAAGTTCCGATTTATGCCGATCCTGTGCAACTGAAAATCGTCGTCAGCAGCCTATTGCGGAACAGCCTGGAGGCCCTCGCACCGGCCGGCGAGATTGTGATTCGAGGCCAGTCTGAGGTCGAGAACGACCGGCGGTTGGCGGTCTTCTCCGTTTCCGACGATGGCCCGGGATTGTCGACGGGAGACCGCGAGCATTTATTC
>JBLMWR010000825.1:0-3206 GCA_050257335.1 Deltaproteobacteria bacterium
GGCCAGTTGACCACCCGATTCCCGACCAGGAGAGGTCCGTGATGCCCATCCAATCGAAGTTCGATGTTCATCCGTGGCGCAGTGAAGAATCCGCCACCCTTTCGACCCCTTCGACCTTTTCGGTTCTATCCGTCCCCCGCCGCGACTTCCTCCGCGCCCTGACCCTCGGAGGCCTGGCACTCGGTTTCTCTCCCGCCAGGCACTCCCTCCTGCGCGCCGACGACAAAGAAAGCCTTCCTGCCGGCAAACACCTCATCGTCCGTTCGGCCAAGCCCCTCAACGCCGAGCCGACCCTCGACGACCTCGTCGCCGACTGGATCACACCCGTGGAACGGTTTTACGTCCGTAACCACGGGCCGATTGCGTCCGTGGATACCGATGCCTTTCGGCTGTCGGTCGAGGGCCTGGTTGCCAAACCACTGCAGCTTTCCCTGTCGGAGCTCGTCGAACGCTTTCCCTCCACGAAAGCGACCGTTACGCTCACCTGCGCCGGCAATCGCCGCAACGAGTTCCACGGGCCGAAAATCCCCGGAGTCGCGTGGGGAGCGGGAGCGATCGGCAACGCCACGTGGTCCGGAATCAGTCTCGCCGCGCTGCTCCGCCACGCCGGCATTCGGGACGGCGCGAAACACGTCTGGTTCGAAGGGGCCGACGAGATCGTCGATAAGACCGAAAAGTATCCCTTCGGCGGCTCGGTCCCCCTCGACAAGGCGCTCGCCGGCAATGACCGTACCCCCGGCGCGCTGTTGGCGACGAAAATGAACGACAAGCCGCTGACCGCCGAACACGGCTTTCCGCTGCGAGCGGTTGTCCCGGGTTACATCGGTGCCCGCAGCGTGAAATGGTTGAAGAAGATCGTCGTCAGCGACCGGCCGTCGCCGAATCATTACCTGGCCCAGGCCTACAAACTGATCACCGAAGAGACTCCCGCGGCCGTCGCCGCCGCTGCGCCGCTCTATGAATATGCCCTCAATTCGGTGATCGCCGTACCGGCCCCCGCCGCCACGGTCGCCTCCGGCAAGCTCAAAATCCAGGGCTTCGCGCTCCCCGGCGGAGCGACCGGAAGCATGCTGAAAACGATCGAGATTTCGACCGACGGCGGCCAATCGTGGACCGCCGCCAAAATCACCTCGCCGGTCAAGGACTTCTGCTGGGTCCTCTGGTCGGCAGAAAACAATGTCACCCCGAAGACCGATCGGCTGCTCGTCCGCGCCACCGACTCCGCCGGCCAATCCCAGCCTCGCGAAATGGCTTGGAACGCCAAAGGCTACCAGTACAACGCCTGGCACCAGGTGCCGGTGTCCGTCAAGTAGGTCAGGCTTTCAGCCTGACAGCAATGCGGTGTCGAACGTTCTATTCGGCGAACCGGCCTTCGAATCGGCCGCTGATGAATCGAAAGCGTGCCTGTTGGCCTGCATCCGCAACTATCCATTCGCGGGCACTTCGCTGTCAGGCTATAAGCCCGACCTACTTCCCCTTTGACCCTTTCGACTCTTCGACCCCTTCGACGGTTTTGCTGAGGAACTCCCCGATCGCCGCTGTCGTTTCCGCCGGGTTCTCGAGCATCGGCATGTGCCCCGCATTCTCGACGATCGCCAGGGTCGCCCGCGACACCGCCGCCGCCAGCGCCTGCGATTTCGCCGGTGGAATGATCTGATCGTGCTCCCCAGCCAGAAGCAGCACTGGCACGGTCAGCTTCGCCAGTACCGCTTCGGTATTCTCCCGCGCCGCCATCCCCTGCAGCGCTCCGACGATGCCCGCTCGCGGCGTCTTCAAGATCATTTGTCGCACTTCTTCGATCACGTCGTTCCCTACCCCGCCCCGCGGTGCGAAGAGCCGCGGAATCATCGCCGCCGCCACCGCCCCGCTCCCTTCCGCCGCGACTTTCTCGATCAGCTTGAACCTCCCCTGCCGCGCTTCCTCGGTGTCTGCCGCCGCCTGCGACGCGATCAGCCCCAGCCCCAGAAATCGTTCCGGCGCGATCTTCGCCGCCGCCAGCGTGACGTATCCTCCCATGCTGTGCCCCATGATGACGGCTTTGGCGATTCGGAGCGAATCGAGGAGCGCGAGCACATCCCGCGCCATGGCCTCCATTTCGTACATGCCCTCCGGCGCGGGGCTCTTTCCGTGCCCCCGCAAATCGGGCGTGATCACCCGCCACCGCTGGTTGAGCCCCGCCCTCTGCACCCTCCAGATCTCGCTGCTCAAGGGGAACCCATGCAACAACACCAGCGGTGTTCCAGTCCCCGCTTCGGAGTAATGCAATTTCACCGCATCCGCCATTGCGCACCTCCCCTCCTGGATTTCGTCTCTATCACAATCGTCCCACCGGGCATCTCGTTTCACCAGCTCGGCAGACCGCGCCGCATCTCCTTCGTCGCCCTGGCCGCATCGAACGCCTCGGGATCAAAGGGACCGCCCCATTCAAGAAGTTCGTCGTGCCGGTCGTGTTTCGGGTCGGCGAGAGCTTCAAGGTAGTCATAGAAGCCCCCCACGCCGCCGATGTCGTCCGGAGGACATGGGATGGGAACCTCGGTGATCTCGAGTGTGAACAGTCGAGTCGCCCGAATTCTAACATGTGGCGCGAGCAGCGACAGGCCTCAACACCGCTCCCGGGGGCCACGCCGCTCAACATGTCGTCGCATGCTTCAGTGGCGGTCGTTCGCAAAGCTATGGGCATTCGACCGTCAGTCACGATTCGACGAGATTCCGCGGTAACTTTGCGTTGTCCCGCAGGCGCGTATACGCCCGGCCAAGTTTGGCAACCTGCCATCGACTTCCGGTCAGATGGCATAGTCCTCGACAGGAAAGACGCGAACGTGCCGGACAGTTGCGAAGAGCTGGTCGCCGGGGCGCGGATTCAATTGACGATAGCCGTCGAGGGGAAGGTCCACTCTGAGGGCGACGCCAAGCGCGTCGCAGAATAGGCGCACGCGGGCGACCGGGCCGGCGGGATTGACATGCAGGACCTTCACCGGCAGGCTGCTCTCGTGCGGGGGCACGCGGTTGAGTTCCAATTCGTGCGGTCGGACATAAGCGGTGGCATTGCAGGATTCGACTTCCTGATACTCGGGACAGTCGACGGCGAAGTCCCCGGAATGGATCCGCCCCGCCTCCAGCCGCCCGTGGAATACGTTGACGTGCCCCAGAAAGTCCATGATGAACGGGTTGGCCGGATGATCGAACACGTCCTGGGGCGACCCGCA
>JBLMWR010000826.1:0-3174 GCA_050257335.1 Deltaproteobacteria bacterium
CCCACGACAACGGCCGCGCGAAACAGGTTTTTGAGGTTCATGAGATCGGTTCCTCGAGGGAAATGGATGACGCAGTCAGGATGGGCTTCCCGGCCCGTCCGTCCCCGACGATCGGTCATGAAGCACCGGAAGACCCCTCAACCGCGCCCCGCCGCCCGACCATCACGCACGGGCTTAAAATCCCATGCTACGCATATAAACCCCGCACGCCGGCAAAAGTTCCGGGGGGCGGCCGGTCTGGCCCATCAATCCGATTCATTCCGCAGGCTGAAACTGGTCAGCTTCAGCCCCCGCTCGTCGCGTTCCATGAATCCGCCGGAAGCGGGAAGGTATTTCTTGAGCGCGTCGAAATCGGGCAGCTTCGAGAAATCGAAGGCCCCGAAGGCGCCGCCCACGAGCGCTCCCGCCTGCTCGGCCTGCCCCGTCCGCAGAGCTTCATAAATCCGCTTGAACTGCGTGTCCTGCCGGCTGAAGCTGATCGACGCCGTCTGGTCGGGAAACTTCCGGGAGATGCGCTTGAACGCCGCCGAATCGGCCAGCGTCTCGCGGTCGCCGATCCCGCGCATCACCCGCTCCAGCAGGCGCACGTCGGAAGCGACCATCAGGTGCTTTTCGGCGATCGCGAACCCGAAATGGGTGGGCTTGCTCTCGCCGGCGTCCTCGTCGTCTTCTCCGCCGCCCCCCATCGCGACTTCGTACAGCGTCTCACCCTGAAATTCGCGTTCGTTGATTTTCATCCCCGGGATCCGCGCGAGTTTCGTCAGGGTCGCGCGGAAGGCAGCGACATTCCGCAGCTCGGCGGCCACCAGGAAACCCCCCTCCGCGCCGGCCTTTCCTCCGCCGTCGTCTTCGGCAATGTGGAAGGTTCCCGTGAGCTGGTCGAGCACGTCTTTTTTCAGGTGAATCCCCCCCGAGTGCTCGTCGTCGGCCAGCGCCTGGAGCATTTGCGCCGTCGCCCCGGGCGACTGGAACATGTCGATCAGCCCCTCGGCCGCGGCATAGGCCTTGGCGACGTTCCAGTTGACCGACGTGAAACCCGACCAGTCGGCGGAGAGCCACTTCGGCGGAGCCTGCGCCCCGGAGTCAAATTGCACGAGATTGATCACACCCTTGGCCGGCCGATCGAGATAGACGAGCGTGCGACTGACCGTATCATAATCGCCGTCCGCCAGGTCGAACGTCCCCCCTACGCCGCGAAACTTGTCGATCCCCAAAGCCGGGATCATCCCCACCACGAGGGCCATTTGGCGAAGCCCCTGCTGCGGATTGGCCGCCACGGACTGCACCATCGCCACCGGATCGACGAACCAGGTAAGCTGAGGGAGATGGTCGGCGTTTTCATCGCGGCATCTGTCGACGACGTAACGGAACACGTCGTTCTCGGCCAGTACCCGCTCTTGCTTGCCGTCCCACCGCGTCAGGACATTCTTCAAAGCTGCCAGATCGGTCCCCAGCACCAGAAACGAATCCTTCAGAAACCAGGCCCCCGCGTCGCGCGGCTTCTGGTCCCCCTCTTCATTCGCCCTTTGAAAGACGACGACTTTCGTTTCCTCGACCTCTTCTTCGCTGCGCTTCGCGCCGTCGTTTTCGAGCGCCTCGGCCGCCTTGGCCAGCAGCTTCTGCATGGCTTCTTCGCGGTCGCCGAAATCGAGGAACGCCACGGCCGAGATCCGGCCCCCCTGCCCGAGCATGGCTGCCGCCGCAATTTCGCCGTGCGGAATCGCCAGCAGATCCGAGAACGACATTCCGAGATTGTCTTCGAGCGTTTTGGCGGCATCGGCGAACTGGCGTTCGACCTCAGCACGAAAGTCGGCCAGCGCGTCGTCGCGTTCGAGCTGCCCGAAAAGGGTCTTCGACCACTGCGTCTTGAAATCGGCGACGTTGCGCAGCGACACGTACGCCAGGACGCTTTTGGGCAGCCGCTTTTCGCAGGGAATCGGCTCGTCGGCGATGACGGCTTGGCCGCTTGCCGCCACTGCGAACCAGACTGCCAGAACCACCGAGACTTTTCCCGTCCGTGTCTTCATGTCGCTGCTGCCTTTCGTAACTTTGCGTTTTTGTGCCTTCGTGCGAGACGCTCTCGACGAGAGACGGACGGGCAGGTTGGAAACCTGCCCCACGAGGGATGACCAGGTCAGTATGCCGCAGGACGGCCCTTCCGGGCCGTCACAATTTCCAGACGGCCCGCAAGGGCCGTCCTGCAATCCCTCCACGGCGCCGCCGCTGAAGATTCCTTACGCGAATTCGTGAAACAGGCCACCCGGCACGACGAGGTCAATTCGCTTTCACGGCCGCCGGCTTCTGGGCGCTCGCGGAAGCGGCATTGGCAGCCGCCGCGGGAACGGCCGAGAAATTCTTGCGGCGCGGGGCCTCCAGATACCGGAAACCGGTGTTGGGATTGTTCTTGTCGAAGGCGAAGGCGTCGCGATTGTCGAGAAAGTGCTTGACGTAGGCGACCGGGATCGCGAACCCCAGCCCTTCGCTGAACTGCAGCTTCATGTTGGTGACTCCCACCACTTCGCCCCGCAGATTGAACAGGGGGCCGCCGCTGTTGCCGGGGTTGATTTCGGCCGTCGTCTGGATGAACGTGATCCCGTTGAAATTGCGGTTGCGGGTGCTGATGATCCCCTGCGAGACCGACCGCTCGAGGCCCAGCGGGTTCCCGATCGCGAACACCTCGTCTCCCTCGCGCTGGTCGTTGCTTTTCGCCAGGTACACAAACTGGAACTTGATGTCCTTCTGCACCGGCACCTGCAAGAGCGCCAGGTCGAAAAACGGGTTGAGCGCCACGATCGCCACGTCGTCGATCCGGCGGCGGACGAACTCCCCCGCCGCGTTCTTGTGGAAGATCGTGACGGCGATCCGCGTTTCCTGTTCGACCACGTGATAGTTCGTCACGCAGTGTCCCCGTTCGTCGAGAATGAACCCCGAGCCCAGACCGCTGGGAGTCTGCACCAGCACCACCCCTTCCCCGAACTTCAGGGTCAGCTCTTTGATGGTGCGCACGGGGAGATCGGCGGTGCTGTAGATTTCGTACTTCTCGGTTCTGGCCTCGGCCGACTCTTTGCCCGGCTCTCCCGAAGCCTGCCGCGATTTGATCTGCGACACCGGGATCCGGACGATATCGACCCCCAGATCGACGACCAGCTCGCCCCCTGCGTCCTTGAGCACCTC
>JBLMWR010000827.1:0-2863 GCA_050257335.1 Deltaproteobacteria bacterium
CCCTCCGGAGGAGGGTTAGGGTGAGGGCGAGTCACCAAAAAGCGCGGCCCTCTCCCAGAGGGAGACTGAGTATTTAATTTCCATTCGCCCCTCATCTTACAATTTGAGCTTCTCCCGCGCATAGTCCAGCGACGCGATGACTTTCGCCGCCTCGACTTCGAGCTGCGCCCGGTGGCCAAGCCCCGAGACGACCGGCAAGGGCCGGGGACTCTTGCGGCGGCGGATGTCGGCCAGCATCCCGGCGAGGACCGATCCCGGAATGGCCCCGAGCGTGGCCCAGTACTTCTTCGTCAGGCACGGGACCCGCAGCGGATCGCGGGTGATCATCTCCAGGTTCAGCCGCGCTTCCGGGTGAGCCTTCCGCACCGTCGCCACCACGCGGGGAAGATCGAGATACCCGCGTCCCAGCGGAACCTCGGAGAGCAGAAATCCGTCCTCGTACTCCGCGACCCCCATGTCCTTGAAGTGCGTGGTGAAAGTCCACGGCGCGTACGCCTCGACGACTTCGTGCGGTTCCTCGAGCAGGGCGATGCTGTTCCCCGTGTCGAGGCAGACCCCGACGTACTCGCTGCTGAGCCGATTCAGCCAGCCGAGCATTTCCTCGACCCGCAAGTCCTTGTGGTTCTCGACCGCCAGGCCGATCTTTTGGCGGGCGGCGACCGGCTCGGCAAGCTGCAGCGAATTCCACGATTGCTCGGCGAACTGCCGGAACTGTTCGGCCGCATCGAAAGTCTCGTACCGCCGGCCGTTCATGCACACGGTCCGTACGACCTTCGCGCCGGCCTCGGACGCCACCCGCAGTTCTTCATCGAAGCGGGCGACGTCGGCGTCATTTTTGGGGAGCGCCGCGATGCCTTCAAAATACATTCTATGCTTTTCGAGGGCGTTCCGCAGAGACTTCAGATAGTCGGCATCTCGTACGCCGAGTCCAGCCTGAATCCCCGCCGCACCGAACCTGGCCGCCGCCGCGACAAAATCGACAGGATCGCTCAGCGGCGGAAAATCAGGCGCCAGCGGCCTTTCGCGCCGAACCCAGAATGAATGAATGACGAGCCCCATGCTCGTGCGCGGCCGGGGAGGGCCATCCTCCTCGCCCCGCGCGATCGCGCCCAGCCACGGCGCGGCAGCGAGAATCTGAAGTGCCGTTCGACGATGCATCATGCGGCAATCTTTCGAAACCAAACCGTTCCAGACAGGCAACGCCCCCACATTTTTTGCAGCTTACCCATCGTTGCATTATGACGATCCTCACGCAATTGCGCAAAGACGCATTGAGTTTCCGTTGGTGGTCGATTGGTGTGAGGGATCGGTCGTCGGTAACCGTCTCATCGACAGCTCCGCGTTCGGTCAATTGACTTCACGACACCAGCTCTCGAATAGGTTCGGCGGTTTCGACGAGACGGGCGAGTTTGGCGGGAAGGCCGCGGACGACGCGCAGCGTGCCGACGTCGAACAGAGTGTGCATGATCGTGGCCATGAGGTTGGTCGTCGTGACCGGAGCCGACGCGGGGATGTCGTTCTTGCGGGCGGATTTTCCCACGACCTGGCCCGTCCTGAGTCCCCCGCCGGCGAAGGCGAGCGTGCAGAGGTTCGACCAGTGATCGCGGCCGCCGTTCTTGTTGATCGTCGGCGTACGCCCGAAATCGCCGGTGATGACGAGCAGAATCCGATCGGAAAGCCCGCGCTCTTCGACGTCGTCCAGGAACGCCGAAACGGCCTTGTCGAGAGGCGGCCCGAGCATGTTCATGCCGTCGTAGATATTGGGATTATTGCCATCGGCGTGATTGTCCCATCCCGCACTCTGCACGGTGACGAAACCGCACCCGGCCTCGCAAAGCCGGCGGGCGAGCAGAAGCTGATGACCGAGCGTCGAGTCGCGCATCTGCTGCGGCCGGTGCTTGCGGTTTCCGATCCGGAACATCGACGTGTCGTATTTCGCGACGAGCGCGGGGTCTTCTCTGGTCATGTCGAACGCCGAGAACGCCCCGCGCAAAACGATATCGACCGCCTGCTGGTCGAAAGTGTCGAGGGCCGCCATCGTGCTTGACGCGTCGAGGCTGCGGCTCATCCTGTCGAGCGAGCGCTGCAGCCGGCGTCGGTCGGACAACCGGTCGGCCGGCAGATGAAGCTGCATGTTCTGCAGCGCGGTGCCGCCGGCGGCCGGATCGAACGGAGCAAACGCCGGTCCCAGAAGTCCCGGAGCCGAGCCGCGCTCGACCCGCGATTTTTCGGAAATGTACTGCCGGTCGGTTTCGGGGGCCGTGAGCAGCGCGCAGGTCGGCAGGCCGGTCTTGGGATGATTTGACCCGCGAATCTTCGCATACATCGACCCCATGCTGAAGCCGACGTCGTCCTTTTTTCCGGTGGCGCTGGTCCCGCCGTTGAGGACGTGAACGATGGCCGATTCGTGATCGGCGACAGGATGCCGGAACGAGCGGACGAACGCCATTTTGTCGGCCCGTTTGGCCAGTTCCGGAAATGTGCCACCGATGGTGACGCCGGGGAGCGTAGTGGCGACTTCCCCGGTCACGCTGCGATAGGGGGCGGGGGCCTCCATGTTGGGATGGAACGTCTCGATATGGCTGGCGCCGCCGCCGAGAAACAGCAGCACCACCGCTTTGTCGCGGACCGCGCCGTTTCCGACGTCGGCTGCCGCCGCGCGGGCGCGCAGCATCGCAGAGAGCGTCAACCCGCCAAGGCCCAGGAACCCGGCCTTCAGGAAGTTGCGCCGCTCAAGGCCGCTGCAGTCGCGCGATGGTGCGTCGGTCAAAGTCAGCACGGTCCGCGCTCCTTTAAGTCCGTGTAAAAAAATAACTTCCTCAATTCGTTTTGTTACAATGAACTCACCGTTACTTGGAACCTG
>JBLMWR010000828.1:0-2566 GCA_050257335.1 Deltaproteobacteria bacterium
GAATAAATCGATTGGAAGCATCGGGGCTAGCGCGTCCCTACTTTCCTCCCCGCGGAATGGAGCCGCAAGCACCGTCCCCGTCTTGCGCAGATAGAGCATAAAGTCGCTCTCCTCGTCGGGCAGCGCCCAGTAACCAACTACGGCAGCCATTAATCGGTCCTTCAGTCAGGGTACGGGACCGTCGGGGACGTTCCGACGGGCAAGCGGCCTGTCGGCGGCGGCTGGGTGCCGGGCGGATAGATGAGCGGAGCCGCCCCGGGGTTATTCGGATTTGTCACGACAATCGTGTCACGGGGAGCTGCCGCCCGAATATCGCGGATCTGACCGCGACCCGCAGATACGGGCAAACCGCCCTGGGTCATCGGCTCGGATTCAGCGATCACCCTCCCCATTGGTCCAGGGTCAACGTTCACTCCGCGAATATTCGCAGGCTGCCCGAGCTGACCGATGCCGTCGGGAACCCGCCCTCCAACGGGGCCAGGTTTAAGCCCATTTGGTCCGTTATTAGCGGCGACATCGACCTGGTGGGCGGGGCTCCCGTTGCGGCCGTTGGGATTCGGACACGTGTTATGCACCAGCACGCCCAAGTCGGAAACCCTGTAAACATGCTCGCCTTCCACCGTCATGTTGTAGACGCGGTGGACGCCGGGGTAGCGGGTCAGGCCGGCGACGGTGACTGGGCCGTCGATGCCACGGAGGGCTTCGCCCGTCTCGAGGTTGTCGGCAGAAATCCACTCGCCGCGTGATTCGCTGAAGAACTTGTGGAACCCGGTGGGGCGCAGCGTTTCCTGCCGGCCGTCCGACGCACGCAGCGAAAGTTCCAGCACGTAGCGGTTCAAGTGATTGACCGTCGTCAGAACAACCCGCCCGGGGCCGCGCTCGATTTCCGGACACGGCAGGTTCCCGAGCACTGTTCCCTGGAGGTCCTCCGGAAGCCCCATATCCAGCAGGTCGAGCGGGAGCGGCACGGTGGCGCCCACGTCGGCGTGATGCTCCTCAACCGATTCCGGCGGCTGGAGAGTTTCAACGTTGACGGCATCGCGCGTTCCATCGTCCCATACCAGCGTCGCCTCGATCTGCAGGTGCCGCCACGTCGACGGGTCGACGGCGGTCGCTGCTGTCCCGTGCGTTGCACCCTGCGTCAGGACCCGCTGGCCGACATGGATGTCTTCAATCGGGGTCGAGGAGTGGCGGGCCGCAATCGCGGACGGGACTGCCGACTCATCAGGTTGATTCGCAATCCACCACCCGCGCGCGAGGCCGGCCACCGCCAGAAGCAGGGCGAGCGTCACGCGCACCGTGCGCCACGGCTTGCCGCGCGATGCGCGTCGTTCGGCGGCAACACTTCGCTCCCCAGATGTTTTCAGTGATTCGATGGACAACGGCAGATCCACCGTCGGACGGAGCGCCGGCTGAGTGAATTCGAAGACGATGGGGCTGGGCATACGCGGCTCCCTTTCCATGATAGCCGCATTGAGGGTCGAACGCGCCCCGTGCCGGCCTTTTTCGAGCGGGGCGTCGCCGGCGTCATCGGCGTCGCGCGGGTCGTCGCCGAAGATATCTTCCCAGGCTCGATCGCGCCGTTTGCGACGCTTACCCTGGCGGAGCAGGCGCGTGTCGGAAACGACCAGTCCGACGGCGACGCCCGTCGCCGCTAGGCACCACTCGACACCGCTCGCGTCAGCGTCGAGTGCGCGCCCGGCGCCAATTTCGATCGGCTCGGAAATCCTTCCGCCAGTAAGTACGGGTGTCCCCGCCACGAAGCAGATGTTCCTTGAGCCGCAGCCCGCTTCGCCCGGTGGCGTGAGCTTCGACATTCCGTAACCGAGCATCGTATTTGCAAAATTAGTGCCGGCGTATTGCTGAAACTGCGTCGGGTCCCCCGTCATCGTCCATTCCTTGATCGGGTCGATGAAGCCGGACAATCCCATGGTCGCGATTGAGGCCAGGTCGTCTTTCGAGAGCGTGGGCAACTTTCCCTGCCATGCCCAGTAGAGCGGCGAAGTCTGCCAAGTCATGGCAACCATGCCGGCGACCATGTTTCCGATCCCGATGCCGATGTTCATCAGTCCATTTCCGAATGCGGACGCATAGGCCATATAGCTGTCTACGGGGTGCGTTACCATCAGCCACACGTCGCGCGGCAATGTCGTGAAGAAGTTGACCGTGTTGTCTGCGAGAACATTCAGCCATGCATCCTGCGGCTCTTGGCCGTTGATCTCCATGAAGACGAACACGTCTTTGTCCGTCATCCCATTCAGCGGCGTTTGCGTGTCGTAATTCCCGTTCGCGTCCGCAGTGCGGAGTCCCGTCGGATCGATGAAATTCGTCGGGCCGTTGCCGACGTAGCGGTACAGATTCGGGTCGCCGGCGGCGAAGCCCGCCGGATCCTGGCTGATGAACCGGCCGGTGTGCGGGTCGTACCAGCGGGCGTGGTACCAGTACAGACCGGCGTCGCTGTCCCACACCTGGCCGGTGAACGCCGACTGCGGCTGCCAGGCGGCGTTGGTCTGGGAGACGATGTTCCCGAAACTGTCGTACGTGAGGTGATCAACCACCGTCGTCG
>JBLMWR010000829.1:0-4740 GCA_050257335.1 Deltaproteobacteria bacterium
GTTGGAAACCCGGCCCGCCGCGGGAATAATGCAGGCGCTCATCGAATTCTCTCGCGGGGGTGGTCGCGTCATGACGTTCATGCTGACCCTGGCGGATATCTCCGGCGATACGTGGTCGGAAGATATTCTGGAAACCCCCAGAATTCTCGGCCGCGCCGAATCCGCCGACATTCGTCTCGATCATACGTCGGTCTCCCGCCAGCACTGCCGCTTCTGGATGGAGGGCAGGACTTGTTTCGTCGAGGATGTGGGCAGCACGAACGGAACCTATGTCAACGGCCTGAAGATCACGAGGGAGAAGCTGAACGCCGGAGATACGGTCATCGTCGGCCGGTTCGAGCTGATTGTCGAAGAAAAGGACCGCGTGCAGAAGACGGTCGAGCTGCCCGACGTCCCCGCCAGCCGCTTCGTGCTCCTCGATCAGCGGGCCGAAGAGCGGCACCTGGCTGCGGTCATCCATCAGCGGCTGACTCCGACGCGGCGCATGAGTCTGCCTGGAATGGTCGTCGACGTCGTCTATCATCCCAGCGGCATGCTGGGGGGGGACTGCTTCGAGAGCTTCGAACTGAGCAATCGCTGGATCATGTCGCTGTTCGATCCCATGACGCACGGGGTGAAGGCGGCGATGAACAGCATGCTGCTGCGGGCCGAGCTGCAGCGGTGGGTGTCGTTGACCGCCCAGCCTGCCCGCTGCCTGCAATGGATCAACTCCGAGCTGACCCTGCTGGGGATCAACGATCTTTACGTCTCGGCGGCGGTGGCGGCGTGGTTTCCGCGGACGCACACGCTGGTATATGCCGCCGCTGGAGAGCACCCCCCCATGATTCTCCGAGACGGAAAGGTGATCAACCTGGGAGAGTCGGCAGGCGGAATGCCGCTCGGCGTCGCAGCGGGCGAGCATTACACCGAGCATCTGCTCCAGCTCAAACCCGGCGACCGGGTGTTCTTTTTCACCGACGGCGTGGGGGAAGTCGTCCGCGACGAAAAATCAAACGGGTTGACGGCCCCGGATCTGGCCCGGCGGCTCGAGCAGACCGCCGGCCGGCTGCTCGCCGATCAGATGCAGAACGTCGTCCAGCTCGGGAATCGTGCAGTGCTCGACGACGTGCTTCTGGTCGGCTGCGAGGTGACTCCCACTTGAGCCGATCGCCTCAGAACCCGTGCGTGAAGTCGTTCGAGAGAAATTCGCGCTCGGCGGGCTGCCGGTTGTCCGCGACGTGCGGCGCCGCGAGCCCTGCCACCGGCAGATCGAGAAACAGCTCGCGGTCGCTTTCGCGTCCGATCACCGGGACGCGCCCCAGTTCGTCGCGCACGGCGTCGAGGTTCAACGGTTCGTCGTTGCTGCTGAAGATGTTGTCGGGCATGGCTTGGACTCCCCGGCCCACGGAATGCCGAATGTCGAAATCCGGAGGACGCAACGCGACGGCCCGCGTCACGACTTGGACTGCCCTTCAGTCTACCGACGGCTTCGGCGAATTCCCAGAAAAATCCGGGTGCTTTTCCGTACCCGACGTGGGCGCCGCCGGCTGCGTCGCGAGCGCAGGCCGTTCCGCGTGGCCGGCTGGTCGTTTCCATGTGCGCAATGATGCAGCCTGACTGGAGATTTTCACCAATCCGGGGGCTGACACGCCCGTCTCGCGGGGCGGCACAGATCAGTCATCACCTGCCACGTTCACGCGTTCGGAGATGCCGTAGGTGTCGGCCTCGCGACCGGTGTAGGCGACGATCAGTTCGGCCAGGAATCCCAGCGAGAGAAGCTGCCCCCCCAGCAGCAGGGAGGCGATTGAGTAGGCCAGAAGGGGGCGGCCGCCAATGGGGTCGAATCGGAAATACGGCGGCAGGTTCGTCAGCAGCCAGATGACCGCCAGGACCGCCAGGCCCAGGCCTCCCAAACCGAAAAACACCAGCCCGACCGCCCCCAGAACATGCTGCGGGCGCTGCCCGAATCCGGTCAGAAACTTCACCGTCAGCAGATCGAGAAATCCCCGCATGAAGCGGCGGAAGCCGTATTTGCTCTTCCCGAACCGGCGCGGGCGGTGATGGACCTCCAGCTCTGCGACCTTGAACCCGCGCGCGTATGCCAGAACGGGAATGAACCGGTGCAGCTCGCCGTACAGCCGGATTTCACCGGCGACCTCGCGGCGAAAACATTTCAGCCCGCAGTTGTGGTCGTGCAGCGCGAGCCCGGTGAGCCAGCTCACCATGTGGTTGAACACGCGGCTGGGGAAGACCTTGTGCCAGGGGTCATTCCGCTCTCTCTTCCAGCCGTTCACGACATCGAAACCGGCGGAGATTTTTTCGAGGAACGCGGGGATTTCGGCGGGGTCGTCCTGCAAATCGGCGTCCATCATGCATAGCAACTCGCCGCGCGCCGCCTGCATTCCCGCCGCCAGGGCCGCTGCCTTCCCGAAGTTTCTCCGGAAGCGGATTCCCTGCACGTGCCCGTCGCGCGCCGCCAGCTCGCGAACGATTTCCCAGCTCCGGTCGGTCGAGCCGTCGTCCACGAAAATGACCTCGGCTTCGATCTGCCGGGCGGAACAGACGCCGTTGATTTCGGAATGCAGCTCGCGCAGGCTGTCGGCTTCGTTAAAGACCGGGATGAGGATGGAAAGCATCAGGACTCGGCTGCGCCTCACCGCTAAATGATGATGAAGACCACGAAACCCGGGTTACCTCTGCGATTCTTCGGACCGGTTAACCCCTGCGACCCCGTAGTATAGCGCACCGGCGATCAGAATTTCACCCGCGAGCGCGACTCCGCGCATGAGCACGGCGACGAGGACCGCCTCGTGAGGGCCGAGCTGCCGCGACAAAAGTTCCATCAGCAGCCCTTCGCGGACCCCCAGTCCTCCCGGCGTAAAGACGGCGACGAAACCGCCCACCAGCGCCACGGCAGCGGTCCCGGTCCAGAACGGCCAGTCACCCCAGTTCACCGGTTCCGGAGAAGCAGCCTGAATCGTAAGACCCAGTGTCAGTCCCTGGATCCACCACGCCGCCAGGAAGACGACCACGCCGGCCAGACTCGTTCGCACCGGCGCGACAGCCCGTGGCGGCAAAGACTCGGCTGCGGCGCCGCGGAACATCGCCAGCAGCCGATCGTAACTGCGCACCACCACTGCCAGCCCTGCCACTCCGCCGCACAAAATGAGGAAGATCAGGATCCCCCGCCGCAAGGGGTGGGCCGCTCCGGCGGCGATCCACGCGGGCAGATACGGCGCGAGCCACGAAAAGAGCAGAATCGCCAGCAGCGTGCCGGCGCACATATAGGTCAGCGATTCGACGGTGACTGTGAGCGCCGCCGCCGCCGCCGGAACGCCGGCATCGCGAATCAGCGCCGCGCGAATCACAATCGCCGCCGCTTTCCCCGGCAGGTATTTTCCCAGATGCCCGCAATAATACGAACGGAACACCTGGGGCCAGGGGGGCCTCATCCCCAGGTTCAAAATGAGCTTCCGCCAGTACCAGACCGACGGGAGCCACGCCGCCACCGACGTCGCCGTCGCCAGCGCCAGCCACCCCCAGCTCAACCTCGTTGGATGCGAATCGACTTCCGTCCACAACTTGTACCCATGCCGCCCCACGAAAATCAGCACGGCGAGAAACATTCCCCATTTGACGACGGCCCAAACGGATTTGGCGATCAGGCCCCGATGTCGTTTCTGAGTCATCAATGGACGATCGAATTGAGGGATGATCTGGCGGCAATGCTTCGCCGCCATCGTATACCACGAATCTTGCGCGGCGGCGACATCAACATGCATCGCGCAACGCGAAAATCAACCGGTGACGAAACACCAGCCGCGTTCCCGACACGTGGGGCTGGCTTCCCCAGCCCGCTCGTGACAAACGACTCCCTTGAATAAAGGAACCTCGCTGCATCGTTTTTTTTGACGAGACGGCACCGCAGGCGTTGTGCGACGGTGACGGGCGGGCTGAGGAAGCCCGCCCTACGGGTGTCGATGTTCCCATGCGCACGATTGGGCGCCGCAGGGGCGTTTTCGCAGTGATTGACAGGCCAGCAGCGCGATCGCCGGGACCAGGGGGGTGCGCATCCGCATGTCGGCCCAGTAGAGCGCGTGGACGAGCGTAAAGGCGACGATCAGCCTGAGCAGCGGATGCCAGCGCAGCCAGTCGCCACGAACGATCCGGCAGATTCCGGCGAGCAGGGCGACGAACAGCGCGGTATAGAACGCGCCGATCGCCAGACGAAGCGGCCACGAGTGCGGCGCGTTTTTCGTCGCGAGGGGCATGACGTTCCAGAACCGGCCGAGCAGCGTGAGGCCGGACCTCAGCGCGACGAGCGGCTCGCGGCGGATATAGTCCCAGGCGCGGCGATTCATCCATTCGTCGCGGGCCAGCTCGACCGCGGGGGAAAGATGCGTTTTGTCGATCGCGGGAATCTCGCGGGCCATCGCCGCTTCGAGCGCTGCCGACCAGTCGTCGAAAGCCGCCCCTTCCCAGACGGCGCCCCACGGCTGTTCGACGACGGCCCGCGTATACTCCGGGTTGTGCGCCAGAAGCAGCGTATAGCCGCCGTGCGTCGTGGTGATGATCGGCCGCCCGAAAACCATCGCGTTGCGGATTCCCCACGGGGCGACAACCAGCGCCACTCCGGCGACCAGAGAGAGCACTGGTCCCCAGGCCGGTGTGCCGCGAACTGTGGATGAATTGTGCGGGCGTAACAAAGTGAAGACCCAGAAGGCGCCTGCCAGGACGCCGAACGCCCAGAATGTCGGCCGG
>JBLMWR010000830.1:0-2854 GCA_050257335.1 Deltaproteobacteria bacterium
CGAACACCTGGAAGGGGTGATGCGCGACATGTTCGAGTGCGAACCGAAGCCCTACACACCGCTGGTGGCGACGCTGGCGCTCTACATCGGAACGGCCAACCTGTTCGGCCTGATCCCCGGCATGCACTCTCCCACGGCCGATTTCTCGACGACTTCGGCCCTGGCCCTGGTCGTCTTTCTGGCTGTGCCGTATTACGGAATTCGCGCCCGCGGCCTGGGGGGCTACCTCAAGCACTACCTGCAGCCCACGCCCCTGATGCTGCCGCTTGAACTGATTTCCGAGTTCTCGCGGACGCTGGCGCTGGCCGTCCGGCTGTTCGGGAACATCGTCAGCGAGGAACTGGTGATCGCCGTCCTGCTGGGGCTTGCCGGACTGCTCGTCCCGGTCCCGATCATGATGCTCTCGGTTCTGACGGGCCTGGTACAGGCCTACATCTTCGCCGTCCTGTCGGTCGTGTACCTGAGTGCGGCCGTCCGGGCGCATCAATGAGGAGGAAACTTCCATGGAGACCAAAATGTGGTTTGCCGTCGTGGCCATGATCGTCGCCGGTGTGACGGTGATGATCGGCTCGATCGGCCCGGCACTGGGGCAGAGTCGTTCGATCGTCTCGGCGATGGACGCCATCGCCCGCCAGCCCGACGCCTCGGACCGCATCAGCCGGACGTTGTTCGTGGGGCTGGCGATGATCGAATCGCTGGCCATCTACTGCCTCGTCATCGCGCTCATCATCCTTTTCGCCAATCCCTTCTCGCAGCACGTGCTGACGACCACGCCATGACTTTCAACCTGTGGACGTTCCTGCTCGAGGCGTTCAACTTTCTGGTGCTGGCCTGGGTGCTGCACCGGTTGTTGTACCGCCCCCTGCGCGAAGCGATCGACCGGCGGCGGGAGGCGCACGAACGGGCGCAGGCCGAGGCGGAGAAGGCGCGCGACCAGGCCCGTGCGCTTCAGGAGCAGCTCCAGGCACAAATTGCCGATCTCGACCGCCAGCGCCAGGAGACGCTGCGCCAGGCGCACGAGCAGGCCGCGGCCGAGCGGCAGCGAATGCTCAACGACGCCGGTCAGGCCGTGCAGCAGCGGCAAGAGGCAAGCCGCACGGCCCTCGCCCGCGAACGCGAAGAAACGCTCAAGGCCCTCCGCACGGAAGTGATTGCTCAGGCGGTTGACCTGGCGCGGCGGCTCCTTTCGGAAGCCGCCAGCATCGCGCTCGACAGCCAGTTGACCAGCCGGCTGGTCGAATCGTTGCGGCAGTGTCCCGATGCCGACCGGGAAGAACTGCGGCGCGTCTGGAACCCGCAAGATGTGGCCGTGCTGGAAACCGCCGGCGACCTGGACGGGGGCGCCGTAGAGCAAGTCACCGGCGCCGTCGCGGCCCTCCTGGGACAACCCGTTTCGCTTACCGTGGCGCGCCAGCCGTCCCTCATTTCAGGGGCCCGGCTGCGACTGGGAGGCCGGGTCTGGGACGCTTCGGTTGCCGGCCAGCTCGATGGCATTCCCCACGCCGAAGCCTGGGAGGCCGATCATGCCTGATCAGGCGCCTTCGCTTCAAGACGACCTGCGACAGACACTGGGAAACGTTCACTGGAAAGTTCGCCAGCGGGAGATCGGGTGGGTCGTTCGCAGCGGCGACGGGGTGGCTTACCTCGGCGGCCTCCCTTCCGTGCGCTACGGCGAGCTGCTCGAGAGTTCGAAGGGGGTGCGGGCGCTGGCGTTTGACCTGCGACCCGACGAAGTGGGGGTGCTGTTTCTCGATCCGTATGAGCAAATCTCCGCCGGCGATGAAATGCGCCTCACCGGCCGCGTGGCCAGCACGCGGGTGGGGTTCGAGCTTCTGGGGCGGGTCGTCGGTCCTCTCGGGCGCCCCCACGACGGCGGCCCGCCGATCGCCTCGAACCAGTTCTGGCCGATGGAGCGCGAGGCGCCCGGCGTCGTTGACCGTGTTCCGGTCCATGAACCCCTGCATACCGGCACCAAAACGATCGATGCTCTGCTTCCCATCGGACGCGGACAGCGGGAGTTGATTCTCGGCGATCGGGCCACCGGCAAGACGGCGATTGCCATCGACGCCATTCTGGCGCAGCGCGGGACCGGCGTCCTGTGCATCTACGCCGCCATCGGGCAGGGGAAGGCCGGTCTCGCCGAGACCGTCGAGCTGCTGCGTAAAAACGGGGCGCTGGAGCATACGGTGGTCGTCGTCTCCGACGCCGACTCCCCGCCGGGGCACCAGTACCTCACGCCCTACGCGGCCTGCACGATCGGCGAATACTTCATGCACCAGGGGAGGCACGTGCTGGTGGTTTATGACGACCTGACGAAGCACGCCGACGCCTACCGCCGCGTTTCGCTGCTGCTGGGCCGGCCCCCGGGACGCGAAGCCTATCCCCCCGACGTGTTTTATCTGCATGCCCGGCTGCTGGAGCGGGCGACGCGACTGCACGATCGCCTGGGGGGAGGCAGCCTGACCGCCCTGCCTCTGGCCACGACGCAGGTCGGGCACATCTCGGCCTACATCCCCACCAATCTGATCTCCATCACCGACGGCCAGATCTATCTCGACACACGGCTGTTCAACGAGGGGCTGCGACCGGCGATCGACGTGGGCCTGAGCGTCTCGCGCGTGGGCGGCAAGGCGCAATCGGGTCTTCTCCGAAAGCTCGCCGGCGATCTGCGATTGCTCTACGCCCAGCTTCACGAGCTGGAAACGTTCGCCCGCTTCGGCGCCGAGCTGGAACCGGAAACCCGTGCTCGCCTCGAACGCGGCCGGCGCCTGCGCGAGGCGCTCAAACAGCCGCGTCTTAAGCCCTTGCGGCTGGCGCACGAGGCGGCGGTCTTCTTCGCCGTCGGCAGCGGCTG
>JBLMWR010000831.1:0-3705 GCA_050257335.1 Deltaproteobacteria bacterium
CGCCGGCTTACTATTTAACAGGCCACCCGCCGCCGGTCCCAAATAAGCCGGCCGGGTTGCCCTTCATCTAGTCATCCGAGAAAGTCGAATCAACGGTTCGACTGACATCGTCGGGGGCAGATGCTTTCGCACTCACCTCCAACATACTTAATCTTATCCAATGAAACCGCAATAGCAAGGAGGCTGCGATCTTTGTTCAGCAATTGCCCGTATTCGACTCGCAATTGTGAATCCGTTCCCACACCTCCGATCGCTGGACGGGAATGCCGGGATCCGCCTCGAAACCGAGTTTCAACTTCCCGCCCCGAATCTCGAGCACCGTCACTTTGAGCACCGGCGGCAGCCCGGGGGTTCCGCCGATCACGATCGATTCCCGGCTCTTCCTCGACAAGACCAGCATGGGAGCATCTCCGTTCTCAGGACTGATTGCCTTGATCATTCCCGCGCCACGTCTCGGTGGAGATTTTGCGGGCAAGCAGGAACATCTGCACCACGGCGCCGGTCGCCGTTTCGACTTCGGCGGAGGCTTCGCGGACCTCCACGCCGGTGATTCGCCTGATCTCCTGTCGCAGCGCTTCAACCGCCTTTGCAATCTGTTGTGCCATGGTGAACTTGGGTTTTTCCATGAAAGTCATCTCTGGTGGTCGCGGCCTCGCTGCGCCCGACGAAGAAACTGTGTCGCACCTGCTGAACCCAAAAAAAAGCCGACGTGGCGGAACACCCGGAGGTATTCCACCACGTCGGCTTACTCGTCATCGAGCCCCCCGGGGCCCGGTCCCATTCAGACCGGCCGGGTTGCCCTCTATCTAGTCATCCGACAACTTCGTCTTACTGCCGACTTCGCCAGGCGGGCATTCAGCTCGTTCCGACTCGGCAGGCAAAGTCATCGCACCAAGCGCGGCGTCGAAAGCAAGGGTGTTGCCGTTTGACTTCTGCAGGTGGTATCATCCGCACATGAAAACACAAGGTGAGATCGAATCGGCCATCTGCGACGGGATCAGCCGCTTTGAGCAGGAATACATGGGCCGCGGGCCGAAGGACATCCATGCGCACCTGATCGGCGATTTGCTCGTCGTGCGCCTTCAGGGGGTGCTGACGGCGGCCGAACAGCACCTGGTCAAAGCCCTGGCCGCCGAAAAGGGACGTGATCTGCTCAAACAGGTGCGAACGCACCTCATCGAAACGGCGCGGCCCCGCATGGAAGCGATGATCAGCGAGGTTACCGGCATCACGGTGCTGAGCCTGCATCACGACATCAGCACCGTCACCGGCGAAGAGGTCTTGCTGTTCACGCTGGCCGAGCCGCCCGTCGTCCGTGATCAAAGAAGAAAATAGCGCTCGCTTGCTATATTTCGCCCCACCGAAGTCTTGTTCAGGGACCTGCTGCAATGGTTGACAACGACTTGATGCGATCCGTGACGGACGCCGCATTGGAACTGTGCTGCGGGGATGCAGTGCTGAAAGACCGGCTCCTGCTCGCAGTGCGTGCGCTCAATGTGGTCCTGATTCGACCAGAAACCTGGCCAGCCGCCCTGCGCCGGCGGGCACAGGAGATTTCCGACGAATTGAATGGCAGCGGCACGCCCGAGCAGACGATTGCGAAGTTGGATCCCCAGTCAGTGCGACGCCTTGCCGAGCGAATCCTGCAGTTGTTCGCCGACTGCCAGATTGCGACATCCGGAAATCGCTCTGGTCAGTGAATGCCGCGAGACATTTCGCGGGGCCTGGGCGTCATAATACCAGAAAACGTGCGATTTCACCGGCGGCAAAGGGAGGCAGCCGGCCCTTGACGACGCGGACCATTTCGGCCAGTTCCCCAATCTGCCGCGCGTTCAGTGGCTCGACAATGACCTGTCCGGCGATCGCGGGCGACGACGAATCCCAAACCCGTCATCGCCATGCCGCTGCGGACGCCTGCCAGCAGGTTGCGTTCGGCGGCGAAAAATATCGCTGGATCGCGCTCAGGTTTGACGCTGGATCACTGCGAACCAGGCCTTCGGCCCTCCGGCACTGAATGACTCCTTCATCTCGGGGATGATTTCGAATAGCGCCGGCTTGATCGATTCGAACGTCCACCCTTTGACAAACGCCGCCTCCAATTCCGGCCGGGAGACCCTTCTGGGCCCAAGCGTTCCGGGTTCCTCGTCGCTGAAGCAGGCCAGAAAGAGTTTTGCTCCCGGTTTCGTCACATGTGCCAGCCCGCTGACGTAGCGGGGTCGCTCCTCATCCGGGAAGACGTGGAACAGGCCGCTGTCGATCACGCTGTCGAACTTGCGGTCGAACGCCGTCAGCGTCAGGGCGTCCATGCGGATGAATTCCACCGAAACGCGACGCGCCTCGGCTTTCCGTTTCGCCTGTTGAATCGGAAATTCGAGAAAATCGATCCCCACCACCGGGTGCCCGCGCTGGGCAAAATAAAGGGCGCTCTCGCCGGTGCCGCAACCGGCATCGAGAACTGATCCCCGCACCTGATCGGCGGCTTCGACGAAAACCGGCTGGGGCTTCCCGATATCCCAGGGAGCTTTCCCGGCGTACAGGGACTCGAAGGTTTCACGGTTGGGAATGTCGGTCATCAGGTTTCTCCTTGCCGGAAGTGGTTCTGCCCGCGAGTCAAATTCGGAAATGCCGGCCCGAGATTGTCTGCATAGCATACTTGTGCCACGATTGAAAATGCCACGTCCCTTTTTGTGGGGCAGGTTTCCCAAGCTGCCCGTCGTAGGGCGCGCATGCCTGGACACAGGTACGCACGAATGGCATCGTGATAAGACGAATGCGGGATTGCAATTCAGAATTGGGTTCAGAAGAATGACTGCAGGCGGCGGTTTGGGGGACGTGCCCCGGTCCGGCTGAAGCCGGTACGACGAGCGATCGGTTTCATTCCGTCCAGCCCCGGCCACCCGTTCCTCGTGCGGCGAGCCAGGTCATGAAAAAACGCGGCCGGAAGGGATCGGCGCCCGTGGTGCTCACTATCGGGCACTCCACGCGGTCGCTGGAGGCGTTGATCGGGCTGCTCCAGGCGCATCAGGTCCACCGGGTGGTTGATGTGCGCACGATTCCCCGGTCGCGGCACAATCCGCAATTCAATAAGGAGACACTGCCGGCGGCGCTGCGCGCCGCGGGAATCAAGTACCGCCATTTACCGAAGCTGGGCGGGCTGCGGCACGCCCGCGCCGATTCGCCGAACATGGCCTGGCGGAATGCGTCGTTCCGCGGGTTTGCCGATTACATGCAGACGCCGGAGTTTGAGGCTGCTATCGAGACGCTCGCCGGGCTGGCAGGAAAAGAGCGGCTGGCGCTGATGTGCGCCGAGGCGGTTCCGTGGCGCTGCCATCGCTCGCTCATCGCCGACGCGCTCTGGGTGCGGGGCTTTCGAGTGGAGCACATTCTGAGCGGCATTCGCAGCCAGCTTCACGAGCCGACGCCGTGGGCGCGGATCCGGGGAAAGCGAATTACATACCCGCTCCAAGAGCCTGATGGCGAAACGGCATCAGCGCCGGGCGCACGTCGCCACGCCCTTCGCAAAAAGTTCAGGGCGTGCCAGACGGCGAAGAAGAAAAAAACGCGGAAAAAAGTCGCAAGTGCCGCTCGCCGCCGGTGAAACGACCCGTAGGATGGGCTTCCAAGCCCGTCCGTCCCTCTTTATCACGATTCCGGCGGGAGTGCGAACTTGTGTGCATTAAACACGCAGACTACGCTCACGCCATG
>JBLMWR010000832.1:0-3419 GCA_050257335.1 Deltaproteobacteria bacterium
GAGAACCCCGCCGCAGGCCAGCATGACAAAGAACGCGCCAGCGACCACGATCAGAATGATCATCGTGCTCGAGGACTTTTTCCCTCCGCCGGCCGCGCCTCTGCCGGCCGCGAAGTCATGAATGCTGACCCCGCAATGCGGGCAGGTTTCAACGTCCGAGGAAATCTGTTCGGCACAGGCAGGGCAGGTTGGCATGGAGGCGTTCCCGGAGTTTTAAGAAGAGACATTTTGCCTGAACGTCATCCACTCTACCGGCGGCAGTTCGGTTTCGCCAGCGCGCCGGCTCCGGTTTGCAGGGCCGGCCGTCTTTCGCGAGCGGATCCACGGGATACGACCCCGCGGACTCGATTGCATGCTTGCATGAAACCGGGCTTCACCCGATGGCCCGAAAGTGCTAGATATCTTCCCTGTGGGGGGCGGTGTCTCTGCAGGCCGATTTGCAATTGGCCGGCCGGAAAGAAACAGTCGTGCGCGGAAGCAACCGGATCGTATGGCTGGCGAGTATGGGACTGGCGGCTCTGGCGGGGGGCTGCCAGGGATCGGGCGGTTCCGCTGCCTCCGCCGGGGGGGGCCCTTCGCCTCTGTTCGGGCAGGCCTACGTCCCTGCGCAGGCGGAACCCCCGGTGGAAGACGCCGGCACGACGCGCAAGGCCGCCTCGCGGCTGGCCGCAACCGATCCTGCCGATGGCCTCGATGGTGACAGTCCCCCGGCGACGGCGCCGCGGCGGTCGCGGTGGCTTCCCGGCAACGACAAAGAGCCCGCGCCGCGCAAAGCGCTCCCGGTTTCGGCCCGAACCGACTCGATGGCGGATGACGACAATCCCGACCACTGAAACCGCATCCGCGGAGTGGCGGCGGTCGCCCGTTCGACAACGCGGTTGATCGTTTGACCGCAGCGGCCTCGCTGGCAATGCCCGCCTGCGGAAGCTAAACTCAGAATTCGTGAGCTGGCTGATCCGCATGGGCGCCCCTGCGGCCGGACGCGATCCGGGACGGGGAACCGCCAGAAACACCGAAGGAGAGTTGCGTCGTGCAAGTTGCAATCACCTGCAAGCACGGACAGTTGAGTGCCAATCAACAGGAGTACATGACCCGGAAATCCGAGAAGCTCCTGACGTATTTCGAGCGGGTAACGGCGATCAATGTGACGGTGACGTTTGACAACGGTCGGGTGCGGGCCGAGATTCTGGTCGATGCCGAGCACAAGCACAATTTCGTCGCCAGCGACGTGGGGGACGAACTGATTCCCACGTTCGACGTGACGCTGCACAAAATGGAACAGCAGATCAAGAAGTATAAAGAGAAAATCCAGGACCACCGCCGGGCCCTCCCCGAGAAGGGGCTGGAACCGGGCGCGTGACGCCGAAAGTGAAGGAGTTTTCATGAAGTTGTCGGACTTCGTGGTGCGTGAAGCAATATTGACGGATTTAAAAGCGGCGACAAAAGAATCGGCCATCCGGTCGATGGTGGAAAGCCTGTCTGTGTCCGGAAACATCAAGGGCGCCGACAAGGAGGGGATCATCGCCGCGATCCTGAAGCGCGAAGAGCTGGGATCGACCGGGATCGGGAAAGGGGTGGCAGTGCCGCACACCAAGCACGTCTCGGTCGACAAGCTCGTGGCGACGATCGCCCTGTCGAAGGAGGGAGTCGAGTTCGCCAGCCTGGACGGCGAAGACGTGCACATCCTGTTCCTGCTGGTTTCGCCCCCCGATCGTCCGGGCGACCACCTGCGGGCCCTCGAAAACATTTCCCGCCATTTGCGGAACGACAATTTCTGTAATTTCCTCAGACAGGCGCAGACGGCTCAGGCCGTGATCGAGCTCCTGGAGGAAGCAGACAGCAATCAACTTGGCTGAAGGCCCGGGGGGCAGTGGGTGCGCGGCTCCGACCGCAGTCGGAAAGGTTCCTGGTCTCGTGCCCGCCTGCACTCGCCCGGCATCAACCGCTCGCCTCGCAGTGCGCAGTCACTATGAATCCAGAACCGGTTCCGACGTGCACACGGGAGGTCGTCGTCAAACTCGAGAACGGTTTGCATCTGGGGCCCTCGTCGCAGATCGTCCAGTTGGCGCAGAAGTTCGGGAGTGAGTTGTCGATTCGCAAGGGAGACCGGACGGTGGATGGCAAAAGCATGCTCGACCTTCTGACGCTGGCCGCCGAGCACGGTACGGTCCTCGTCCTCGAGGCCCGCGGGCCCGACGCTCTTCAGGCCCTCGACGCGATTGTGGCGCTCTTCGAACGGAATTTCGCGCCCGATCTGCACTCGGCAAATTAGAACTGGGAATCCGCGGACAGGCGCGGCCAAAAGGCGCGGCCGACGGAAAACGATGGTTGACGGAGAAGTATGGAAGTCAGACGCGGAATCGCCGTAGCCCCGGGAGTGGCCATCGGCCCGGCCCTCGTGCTGGGGTCCGAAGATTTCCGTATTCCGCAGCGATTCGTGCGCGTCGACGCCGTGGATACCGAGCTGGCGCGGTTTCGGGCGGCACTCGGGGCGGCGGTGGCCGAAATCGCCGGCCACGAGCAACTCGCCGCCGCCCGCCTCGGACAGCAGTACGGCGCCATTTTCGCCGCCCACCGCCAGCTCGCCCAGGATCCCAAGCTCATTAAAGACATCGAAGAGCTGGTCCGCCAGAAGTGCTATTCTCCCGAGTTCGCTTCCAGCCGCGTGCTCCGCAAATACGCCAAGACCCTGCAGAACCTCGGCGACCGCTACTTCGCCGAGCGCGCCAACGACCTGTTCGACCTCGAGAAGCGGATCCTGCGGCACCTTTTGGGGGAGCGGCGCGAGGAATTGACGCAGCTCACCGCTCCCGTGCTGGTGCTGGCGCACAACCTGACTCCCAGCGAAACGGCCAACCTCGACAAGAAGTTCGTCCTGGGGTTCGCCACCGAAGTGGGGGGCAAGAGCAGTCACACGGCGATTCTCGCCGGGGCGCTCGAGCTTCCTGCCGTCGTCGGCGTCGGGTCGTTTCTGGCGGACGTTTCGGGGGGCGAGTCGATCATCATCGACGGCAACGAGGGAACGGTCATCATCGACCCCGACGAGGAGACTCTGGGGAGCTATCGCGACGCCGAGCGCAAAATGCGTTCGGTCGCCGTAAAGCTCAGCTCGCTCGGGCCCCTGCGTTCCGAAACGCGGGACGGAGTTCCGATCCATATCTATGGCAATATCGAGTTTCCCGACGAGGTCGATCACTGTCTGGAGCGGGGAGCCGAAGGAATCGGCCTGTACCGCACCGAGTTTCTATACCTCGAAAGCGATCGGGAGCCGAGCGAGGAAATCCAGCACGCGGCCTATGAGCGGGTCCTTAAGGCGTTTCCCGGCGGGCCGGTCGTCATCCGCACGCTCGACCTGGGGGCCGAGAAATTCCCGCAATCCATGCAGGAAGTGATCGAGGCCACTCCCAATCCGGCCCTGG
>JBLMWR010000833.1:0-10697 GCA_050257335.1 Deltaproteobacteria bacterium
GGCCGCGACTCGCGGAGAATGCCTGCGACTTTTGCCAAAGCGCCCCGCGCAGCCTTCACCCGAGCGCCGACTGCAGAACGTGCCGTACGAATTCTTCGACGGGCTCGGACGCTTTCGTGGCGTCGACTTGGGAGATGACCGGAAGCTGGTGAAATTCGACCGCCGGCGGGGCATCTGGTCCTCTCGCGGCGCCCAGCCAGACGACCAGGATTGGCTCACTCTCGGAGTCAGCGAGCTGCCGTTCGTCCCGCTCCCATTCCACGAATTTCACCGTGGGAAACACGCAGGCGAGCGTGCGGAAAAGAGCGAATCTCACCTCAGGGAGACCGCCGGCGAGCGCTGCGACGAGCGGGCGGCGCAACAGCCGGTTGCGCAGCGTTTCGATCTCCACCTGCCGTTCCGGATGGACGAAGTGAGGGGCGATTTCGACCAGTGGATCGAGAACGAACCGGCGATACCACGCGGCTGGATGCGGGACGACAAGCCGTGGCGAGTCGATGATCTCGGAGCCATAGAAAAGCAGATCCAGATCAATCGTCCGCGGTCCCCAGCGGAATGTCCGCACCCGCCCGAGATCCGCTTCGATCTTTTGCAGCAGATCCAGCACTTCCAGCGGCAATAAGCCGGTATCGATCTCGGCAGCGGCGTTCAGAAACCCGCCGCCGGATTGTTCCCCCACGGGCTGCGTCTGGTGAAACCGGCTGACAGCGACGACGGTCGTTCCCGGAGCCTGTTTCAGGCGACCGAGGGCCGAGTCAAAGGCGTCGCCGACGGATCCCAGATTCCCTCCCAGAGAGATGTAGCAGCGGGGCATATCGCGGGCACCAGGACTGCGGAAACTCGGAAGCGGCTGTCCGTATCCTAGCGGCCACACTTGCGGACAGACAGTGCAGGTGGTGCCCCGGGCCGCGCGTCGAACAGTCCGGCGTCCCCGAAAACACAAGCGGGGGGCAGGCGTCTGCAATGCCTGTCCCCCGCCTGATCCCCCGGCTTGTGCCGGGGGATCGTATCGACTCGCGCACGATTACGAACCGAAACCGACCGTCTGGAAGGCAGAATACGTGCTGCTCCACAACCCGCCCGTCCCCGAACCGACGGAAGCGATCGAAGCGATAATACCCGCCAGAATCAGCGCCAGCATGACGGCGTATTCGACGGCGGCGTGGGCTTCTTCCTCGCGCAGCAGAGACATGACCCGGTTCATGATTGATTCTTTCCCGCAGCGACATCGTGCTTGACTCGAGATGTGAACTCCCACCCGCATCACCCAGGCCGGATTTCCGACCACCGAAACCATAGGACGCGATTCCCCGATCGTCCAAGGAAACTTGAGTATTTCCTGCCCAGTTTCACACGATCGCGCCGCGGGACCCGGCAAATGCACGACCGTCACTGCGACCCGGGCGACCGGATGCGCGCCGTTTGACAAAGAGGCCGAATGCGCCGGATTGCACGTCTACCTCGACGAGCGCAACCGCGGATCCATAGCGTCCCGCAGGCCGGTACCGATCAGGTTGAAAATCGTGACGGTGAAGAAGATCGCCAGTGAAGGCACGAGAACAAGCCACCAGTAAAGGTAATTCTCAGAGCCGAGCTTCAGCAGCGTTCCCCAACTTGGAGCCGGTGGACGCACGCCGAATCCCAACAGGCTCAAACCGGCCTCGGTAATGATGGCCCCGGCAATCCCGAACGGCGCTGCAACAAGGGCGGGAGACAGCGAATTCGGAAGAATGTGCCGAAAGATGATCCTCGAATGCGCAAATCCGAGTGCCTGCGCGGCACTGACGTATTCTGAATTGCGCTGTTTGAGAACCTCGCCGCGAATCAGCCGGGCAATCGTCGGCCACCCCGTAACGCCGATCACCACCATGATGATATAGATGCTCGGCTCCATCAGTGCGACCAGCGTGAGAATGAGAAAGAAGGAAGGGAAGAGGAGAACAACCTCGATGGAGCGCGAGATCAGAGTATCGGTGGTCCCTCCAAAATAACCGGCAAGCGCCCCCAAGAAGCACCCAATGGTCAGATAGATGCCGACGGCGACCAGCCCGACGGTAATCGAGATTCGCGTTCCATAAACCATACGCGTCAATACATCGCGCCCGGTATTGTCGGTCCCCAACAAGTGCGGAAAGCCATCGTTCGATTTGTTCCACTCCGACGGGGGCTTGCGGAACAGGGGCGGCTTGAAAGCCGAACCCACCAGGTCCTGTTCCGTCGGCCCAAAGGGAACCAGGACGAAGACGCCATGCTTCGCCCCGTTTGATGAGAACTGTTCTTGCGTGAACGTCCGGGCGGCGTAAGCGTTGGACGGTGAGAGCGAGTCAACCGAAAACACTGCGCACAGACAGAGGGTAAGGGCAACGTACTCGATCGACGCCCACCAAAGGCGCCGTCCCGCCGAAATCCCTTTTCGCGCCCACCGGAGATTCTGAATCAGTGCCATTGTCATCCAGACAGGGAAGCCGACCAGAGCCATATTGAACAGAAAATCGACTCGTTCTGCCTGGTTGAAAAGCGCTCGGAACCATGGGTAGAGGTATTGCTTACCATCCCAGAATACGAGCGGTTGATCGGAACAAAGCACCGGGGCAAAGACGGCAATGCACACCAGTGGCCCCAGAGCCCAAACCGCGCCATAGGCTGAGCGGTTGCTCTTGAACTGCTTCCAGACGATGTCCCAATAAGTTTCGTTCTGGAGCATCAGGTAGACCCTTTACCCGAGAAACTGATGCGCGGATCGACCACGACATACAGCAGGTCCGACAGCAAAATGCTGAACATCACCACAATCGCGTCGATGAAAATCAGCGCCATCAACGTGGGAAAATCCTTTTGCTCGATGGATGCCCAGGACAACTTTCCCATTCCAGGAATGCCGAACAGGAATTCGACGAGAACGCTGCCACCGAGCATCGCCGGCAGGAAACTCGAAAACAGGGTAATTATTGGAATAAGGGCGTTGCGAAGCGCGTGTTTCAGGATCACGCCCGGTTCGGAAAGTCCCTTGGCACGCGCCGTGCGCACGAAGTCCTGTTCGATCACATCCAGCATGCTGGATCGCGCGTACATCGCCATGCCCGCCAGGCTGAACAAACTCAGACAGATTACCGGCAACGTCGCGTGCCAGAAGTAATCGGCCAAGTAAGGTTTCCAAGACATTGAAGCGGCCTCTTCTGAATGTAACCCCAGCGTCGGAAACCATTTGAGTGGCTCACCATAACAGAAGGCCATAAGAAAGAGCATCCCTGCGACAAAGGCCGGTATCGAATACAAGAGAAACAGGCCGAACGAGATCACGCGGTCGGTCACCCGGCCACGGCGGACCGCACAGATGATTCCGAGCGGAACGGCAACCACGTAGATCAGAACTTGCGCCATGAGCATCAGCGGTGCCGAGACCTTGACTGCAGCCCAGATCTTTTCACTCACTGGCTCCCGCGTCGCCAGGGCCGAGCGACCGAAATTGAACGTCGCCAGGCGCCATACCATGTGTGCGTACTGGGTATCGGTCAAAAGCCGCAGGCAACGGGCTGGCAGCGAGTGCTCGTAGTCCCGCTTCCGCAACGCGTAATGAATCTTCCAATTGCCGGCCACCTCCGCCACGTCGGCCGCCGACGCATCAAGAGGCAGATCGAGCTTCAGGGGCTCCGAGACATACAGCTTCAGCACCACTGAGGCCACGAACCGTTCCTGCAGGGTCGCATCGCCCAGCAGTTTTTCAGCGAAGAACCGCAGATCATCGCGGTCGAAACTGGAATCCTGCAGTTTTTCGAACAGCGCGCCGCGGTCCGTCTCGGCGATCAGCGCGGAGAACTGTCGTTCCAGCACCTCCTTGCGATCCGGGTCCAGCGGCGGAAAGTTCTTTTCGCTCTTGTCCCACCATTCCGCCCACGCCGCAACGACGTTCGGCGTCTGGGCGTCGGACGGACGACTCGAATAGGTGAAGACAAACGGATCGAGGACCATGCGGTTCAGGCAGCGGACGGCGCCGATCTTTTCGTGCAAGTCGATGTCGTTTGCGTCCAGCAGAGCGATCGCGGCCGGGACGCCATGCAAACCGACGTCTTCACAGTACACCTGAACCCAGGCTTGTATTTTACGCGCCAGACTTACGAACTGTTCGGGATTGCGCAGGTTGTCGTCAAAGTCGGGAATCCTCAACGATCGCAGGAACGCCAGCCGACTCCGCGTCACCGGGTCCCCGGCAGGCTGCGCCAGCGACGGCAGCTCCTTCTGGATCTCATCGACCGTCATCGCCAGATAGTGCGCGGCGATCCGCACGGGTGGCGAAAACTCCCGGAAGTAGTTGAAATTCAGCAGCAGCGGCTTATCGAGCTTCAGGTCGCGCTTCTGAATCAGAAACGCCTCGCGCGTCTGGCTCGACTGTCCGGCGGCCCCGCCGGCCCCCAGTTGCGTCATCAACGGATCGCCGGGCGCGAGCTGCATGACGCAAAACGAGACGATCGTCACCCCGAACAGGGTAGGGATCATCAGCAGAATGCGTCGGAAAATGTACGTCCACACGGCCGGAACGATCCTTCAGAGGCGGCGCGGGTCAGTTCAGCAGCTCGCGCGGCTTTTTCGCAACCCATTCTCGGGCGTCATACCCGGGGCGGATCTTGTAGAATTTGATGTTGCTCAAGCGCGCGTCGCGGAAGGCCGTCGCCTTCTCGGAAAACAGGAACGTATACGGCTGATCGTCGTAGATGATCCGATGCATCTTGTGATACATCTCGATCTGCTTGTCCAGGTCGAGCGTCACACGCATTTCCTCGATCAGCCTGTCGAGTTCCGGATTGCCGTAACTGATCGCGTTCGAGCTGTCGGGGACATCGGCCTGGCTGGAATGCCAGATCTGAAACAGGTCCTGCTTCCAGCTCATCCCCCAGCCGAGCATTGCGGCGTCGAACTCCTTCTTCCTCAGTTTCTGCAGCATCAGCCCCCATTTCGAAGCGGAAATCTGCACGTCCACGCCCACTTTGCGACAGTTCTCCTTGATGATTTCGGCGATCGTGAGGTACGAGGGTGCATCGGCAAAGATCATCAGGTCGAATTTCGCCGGAACTTTCTGCCCGTTAATCGTCTTCGAACGCACACCTGAACCGTCACTGTCTTCCCACCCCGCCTCGGAAAGCAATTGGGCAGACCGTTCCAGATCAAAGGGAATTTCAGGGATGGCGGCATCGTAACTCGTGCTGCCCACCAGGGTCGGACCGGTCACTCGCCTGGCGAGCCCCTTGAAGACGACGTCGATGATGTTCTGGACCGGAATCGCGTGCGCCAATGCCCAGCGAACCCGCTTGTCCTTGAAGAACTCTCGCTTCAGGTTGTACCCGACGTACCGGTATCCCGGGTAATCGAACACTTCCGGCTCGACCTTGCCGGTTTTGACGTTCTCGTGCTCCTTGCCTTCCAGGAACAGGTTCTTTTCCGCAACTGGCGACCAGTCCAGCTCGTTCTGCAGCGCCTGCTGCCGGGACGTGTTGGAGTTGGGAATGCATCGGAAGATGACGCGAGAGAAGAAAAACGGCTCGCCCCAGTAATCGGGGTTGCGCTCGAGCACCACCCGCTCTTCCTTGGACCACTCCTTGAAAATCATTGGTCCCGTACCGCACATCGCCCGGTTGGCCCAGTGGTTGTTGAACCCTTCAGCGAATTCCCTGGATGAAAAATCGAAAGAGATCGGTTCCCCCTTCTCATTCACCGAGTAGACGTGACGGGGGATGATCGGCACCCCAAGCGTGAATTCTTCGGCCTGGAAATACGGCTTCGTCCACTTCACCTTCACCGTGTAGTCGTCGATGACGGTGACCTTGATTTTGTATTTCTGCGAAGCATCTCTGGCGTCGGGATCTTCGTAGTAACTGCGCAGCGACGCAGCCTGGATGTTCGGATTCAGGATGCAGTCGAACGTAAACTTGACGTCTTTGGCGGTCACTTCGCGGTTGGGGAGGGCCTTGCCGCCGGGCAGTTTCATGGGATGCCACTTCACCCCTTTGCGAAGCTTGATCGTGAAAACGAGGCTCTTCTTGTCGAAATCCCAGCTTTCCGCCAGCGACGGCTCGAAAGCGTCCGGATCTGAAAACTTCTGATCTGCCAATGACTCGTACACCCAGCGCTGAAACGCCGTGCTCACGTTGTCGTTGGCGATCAAAATGTTAACCGTATCGGGATCATTCGGGTAACTCATCAGCAACGTGTCCGACTTCGCCGGCCGAACGCCGCCGCGCGTCTTTGTCCGGTCGGGCGCCGGAATGGGCTTCGCTGCCTCGCCCGGGCTGACCTTCTTCGGCGCCTTGTCGGCAGAGACCGCCTGCGCGCCGAACCGGCTGATTCCAGCCAGACATGCCGCTGCAACACCAACCAGCAAAGCGAAGCGAAGTCTCATCGCGATTCATCCCCTCTGCGAACAAGGATTGCCCGAAGCTGCCGCTCACGCCCTCAATGGCGGAAAGCCGCATTTCTCGAATCGTAGAAGAAGACGAAGATACGGTCAATGAGACGTTGTTCGGTTGCCTTCAGCCGCGACCTCCGGAACAATGGTAAAGACCGAAGGAGAACATCATGGCCCAGACATACCGCGTGGCGATCATCGGCAGCACAGGGCGCGGAGACTACGGGCACGGTCTCGACGTGGCCTGGAAAGAAGTGCCGCAGGCCGAGATTGTGGCCCTCGCTGACGACAGCGAGAAAGGACGCGGGGCCGCGATCGAGCGGACAGGGGCGAAAACCGCGTATGCCGACTACCGCGAGATGCTCGACAAAGAGAAACCGGCAATCGTCTCGATTTGCCAGCGGTGGATCGACCGGCACCACGAAATGATCATGGCCTGCGTCGAACGCGGGATCCACGTCTTCATGGAAAAGCCCTTCTGTCGCACGCTCGTTGAGGCCGATCAGATTGTCCGCGTCTGCGAAATGACGCACGCCAAACTGGCGATCGCCCACCAGACGCGGTACTGCCCGATCATCCCGGCGGTGAAGCGCCTGATCGAGGAAGGAAAGCTGGGGACGATTCTGGAAATGCGGGCCCGCGGCAAGGAAGACCGGCGAGGCGGGGCGGAAGATCTGTGGGTGCTCGGGAGCCACCTCATGAACCTGATGCAGGTTTTCGGCGGCCCCCCCGAATCATGCTTCGCGACCGTCACCAGCAAGGGGAAACCGATCGCGCCCGGAGACGTGGTCGAAGGGAACGAAGGCCTGGGTCCGCTGGCCGGCGATGCGGTGAATGCCGTGTATCAGTTTCCGAACGGCATCACCGGCTACTTCGCCTCACACCGCGCCCAGGATGGCAAACCGTCCCGGTTCGGCCTGCAGATTTACGGGTCGAAGGGAGTCGTCGAGTATCTGACGGGGTATCTGCCGGCGGTTCACTTCCTGGCGGATCCCGGCTGGTCTCCGGGACGCAGCGGCGCGAAATGGCAGCGGGTGACATCGGCAGGGGTAGGAGTTCCCGAGCCGATCAAGACAGGAGGCATCCCTAACGGCAATGTCGCCGCCATGCGGGACCTGATCGCCGCCATCGAAGACAACCGACAGCCGCTGTGCAGCGTCTACGAAGCGCGCGCGACGATCGAGATGATCATGGCCGTGTTCGAGTCGCAGCGGCTGGGGAAGCCGGCCGCCTTTCCGCTTCAGAACCGCAAGCATCCGCTCACCATGCTGGCGTAATCCGAAGTGTTGGCACTCATCCGGGTTTTGGAAATCTCGGAGGACGGGCACGTTGGAAAACCTGCCCCATGGGGATGGGTAATCAGGCGAACTGCCGGGAAGCGGCGACGGCCAGTTCGTCGCAGCGTTCGTTTTCGGGATGTCCCGTGTGCCCGCGAATGACGGTGAACCGCACCTTGTGTTTCGCCAGAAGCTCGTCGAGCTTTCGCCAGTGCTCCTCGTTCTTGAGGGGCCTCAACGCCTTTCCCTCGCGGCGGCGCCAATTGTTTTGCTTCCAGCCGGGGAGCCATTCCTGGCAGCCTTTGGCGACGTATTCGCTGTCGGTGACGACCTCGACGTCGGAGCGGCGTTTGAGGGCGCCGAGACCTTCAATGAGCGCCTGCAGCTCCATGCGATTGTTCGTCGTCTGGGCCTCGCCCCCCGAAACCTCAACCACCTTGCCGCTGGCGGGATGCTTCAGAATATAGGCCCAGCCCCCCGGTCCGGGGTTGCCCGAGCAGGCGCCGTCGGTGAAGAGTCGGACGAAGGGAAGAGAAGAAGGCCCGGCCGCCGTATCGCGCTCGCTCATGCTTACCGCTCGCGGAACGTGATCCGTCCCCGCTTCGGATCATACGGCGACACTTCGACGGTCACGCGGTCGCCGGGAACGATGCGGATGAAGTTCTTGCGCATGCGGCCGGCCACGTGCGCCATGACTTCGTGACCGACGTCGAGCTTCACGATGAATTGCGTGTTCGCCAGGGCCTTTGTGACAACCCCCTCCATGGGTATGCCTTCTTCTTTCGCCATAACTCTCCTGATAATGGGTTGACCGACCGGGTAACGGATGACAGGGCGCGCGTATCGAGCCGTACATTCTGGCATGCGGGACGGTTTTACTCAAGCGATGAGCGAATACGGACGGCCGATTCCGGATTTCGGATTTCAAAAGACGAAACCGAAATCGTGTTTCGCCGCGGGGCGCCGCCCGCGCGCCGTTTGGCGCGGACCTCGAACTCGATTTGGCCCCGCAAGTTGCACCGGTCTCGTGGCGCCTGCCGCTTATGCCGGTTGCGCCGCGTTCCTGTCCGCAGAAGCTTGCCAATCCGGCCTGCTTCGCTGTCCGCCAATCTTTCGCCATGCGGCACGAGCCTGCCGAAACCGAACGGCGGGCCGGAATTCCATCGCGAGCCGCTTGCCTGGCACGCCCCCATGCGATTTTGCGTGCTAGATTTGCGTCAACATTGACACTGCCTCAAACCAACGCGGAAGCCAGAACTATGGGTTTTCTGAAGCGGTTTTTCAAAAACGTCTTTCGCGACGGCCATCCCCATGCCGCGACGAGCAGCTTCGAGAATCTCTCGGAAGAGCAGCTCGAAGCGCACATGCAGATCGCCCGCTACGGCGATTTCCTGCTGACGGAAGCGATCCGCCCCTCGTTCGACCTGCAGGTCGTCCCGGCGGCGGGCTACCGCCATGACGTGTATCGGGACAAGGATACGGGAGTCGATATCCCGGTCCTGATGGCCTCCGCCTCGCGCGAAAAGCTGTTCGACGTGTTCCTGGACCTTCTCGATCCGCTCGGGGAGGCGGTGGACGTGGTCCTCGAAACGAGCCACGACCGCGCGAGCCGCGGGCACGACGATCTCTATCGCGAACACATCGACCTGCCGGTCCTCAAGAGCACCCTGTGCGACTTCGAAGACCTGATTCTCGACGACGGCTGCACGGGCGTGGCCGTTCTCAACCCGGGAATCCCGCTGGAAGTCCAATTCGACGAACACAAGCTGCTCATCATGTACGGGCAGGATCTCTCGGCGTTCGAGGACGTCCTCGAACAGTCGGGCCTTCCGCGCCTCGAAGACATGCGCTTCATTACCGAAGCGGAACACGTGCACTCATCGAGCGACGAGATGAGCCGCGAGTTCGAGCAGCTTCGCTATCGCCTCGGGCTCGACGAAGGACACGGCGAAGGCGACCTCTATTCGTGGAGTGATTGAGCGGGCTTTTTCAAGGAGGCGGTGAGGTCCCCCGCGTTCGAGTTTTCCACAGTCTTAAGGGTGGGGCCATGAAAGTTGCGGCGATTGCGGTGATCAGCGGCGTGGCGTTCTTCTGCGGTTGCTCGACCAACCGGACATTTCGCCCGGGGGTGACTGAAGGGTCGAGTGGGGCCTCGGCGGTTCCCGATTCCGCGCCCAGCCTGGGGCTCCCGTCGCTGACGTTGCCCGGCCAGAGCAATTCCTCGTCTTATGGTCCCGGCGGTGGCAGCAGTGGAGGAAGTCGCACCGGCCCGACGTTCAGTTGGCCGGAAGCCAGGCAGGACAAACCCTCGTCGCGCTCGTCCCCTTCCCGAAAGCTTGCAGCCCCCGATCCCGGACAGCACGTAAGCCGCTACCGTCCGGAAAAGGGGACCGAGCCGGTTTCATCGACCGACCGTCCGTCAATCCTCGACGAACCGAGGTGGAGCCGGTTCTATCGCAGCACCGATCGGCGCCCCATCGAGACGTTGATCCTCGGTACCGGCCCGTCGCGAATCGCGATACTGGCGAGCCTCCACGGTGACGAAACGCAGAGTGTCAGCCTCGTCGAAGAGCTGGCCCGCTCGCTGCGGGCTCATCCGGAGTCGTTGCGCCAGGCGACGGTGCTCCTCGTGAAGTGCCCCAATCCCGACGGCTTCTTCACCCGTTCGCCGTACAACCTGCACGGCGTCGACCTCAACCGCAACTTCCCGTCGGCCAACTGGAAGGAACTGCAAAACAGCCGTGCCGGAGCCCGGTCCGCCAGCGAGGCCGAGACGCGGGTCATTGTGCGCGTGCTGGGCGACTTCCGTCCGAAACTGCTCGTGCACCTCAAAGACAGCCGCCACGGCGGGGTGATCAACTATGAAGGAGAGATCCGGGCCCGTGCCGAACAGGTCGCCGGTATGATCTCCTCCCGGCTCGTGAAGGGGCTCGGCGAAAAGACCTCGGGTTCGGTCGAGAATTACGCCCTGACGCGTCTGAATTGTCCAAGCCTGACGCTTTTATTGCCCCCTGAAGACAGCG
>JBLMWR010000834.1:0-5863 GCA_050257335.1 Deltaproteobacteria bacterium
GTTGAATTTAACGCGGCCTGCGTGTGACCGTCAACGAGCTGGTCGGCAGCGATTTCAGATCTGAGATTTTGGATTTCGGATTTGGAGGAGAGGACCACCCCCGTCACTCCGCCACTCCCCGCTTCTCTATTCTCGACGCCCCACTCCCCTGCGCGGCACGCCGGCCACAAATGCCCCCGTCCCGCCCGTCGACCCCCTGCGACCCGCACCCCGCTCGCGAAAAATCGCTGCCCTGCCTCGATTCTCCTTGACCCTTGCTTGCCCGGACCCTTAAGATGGCAAGATGGGAAAAATAGCCGGCGTGTGTTCCTGACCGGCAGTTTTCCACTTGGCGCTCTGAGGGCCGGTTTTTTCGCCAAAGCCGGCAGAGGCGGAGTTACCTGGCACGTCCTGCCGGACTTCTGGCCGGGCGGCCGATGAGAGAATGACACTTCACCGTCCGTTCCTGTTCGTTTTCCGGGACTTCTCTGATGCACATTTCCGGCAAAATCGCGGCGTGGCTCGTCGCCGTCGGGATCGTGGTCGCCTTTTATTTCTCGGTCAAGGCGCTTTCCATCCGCGACAAATGGATGGCGCTGGCCCAGAAGAATGAAGCCGAGATCAAAAAGAACGACGAAGAGATCGCGAAGAAGATCAGACTTCGCGACGAGAAGCGCACCTCGCTGGCCCGCACGATGTTTGGATGGGACCGGTACTGGCTGGATGTTCCGGTTACGGGCAACGCCGCCAGCACGCTGGCGATGCAGCTCGGGACGTCCCGGGGAATTCAGCAGAACCAGGTGGTGTACGTCTTTATTCCGAATGCAGATGGCACGGCGACCTATGTCGGCGACTTCAAGGTGACCAAGGTGGCCGATAATCAGTGCGAAACCAATGCCAACTCGCGCCGCCGCCCGGGCGACGCCAAACAGGTGACCGCCCAGAACGCACGCGTGCGAACGCTGATTCCCACCCCGTTTCTCGCGCGGCTCGGGGCGCTCGATCAGCAATTGCTGGCGGCCGAATTGACGGTGGCGACAAACAACAACGAGCTGAAGCGGCAGGGGACGCTGTTCGAGCAGAGTGAGAAACTGATCGAGACGCGTATGGCCGAGCTTAACGGAAACCCGGCGCTGGCGAACAGACCGCTCCCGGCGGTCAATGTCATCGGCCTCCTCACCGGGATCGTGGAAGAGGAGGAAGCCCGGAACGCCGCGCTGATTGAAGCCGACCGGCTGATGCGCGAGCTGAAAGCGGCCCGAGACAGCTTCGCGAAGATCCGCGAGGAAAACGCGGCGCGGGTTCAGTCGCTGCCGCAGCCCCCCGCCGCGGAACCCGCCCTGGGCGCCGTCGGCCGATAATCGGTGAGGCGTCCCCGGTCGGCCTGGAAGGGCGTCGTGCATCGCGCTGCAGCCGTGCAACCGACGCACCCCTGGACGTCGCTGGCGTCGTGTCGCCGCGCAACGGCCTTTCTGTCGTGCATTCGTTAGTCACGGCACCGTGCGACCATGCCTGGAGGAAAGCAGGTGCAGGCGGCAGTTCGAGGCTTACGGCGACGCTGGATTCTTTGAGGGTGCGACCTCGCGGGGATCATCGACAACTTGAACTCATGGCGGCAATCACAGCCCCGAAACAGCTCATGCAGACCATCCTGCGTACGAGATTTCCTGACACGCCTCTCGATGCGCTCCTGCTGGAAAGCGCCGCCGGTCTGTGGCTGGAATGGCATCTTCAGGCCCGCACGGCGCGGCTCTTCCCCGGCCACAGTTTCCACCGCGTCGAGGCGCACCTGTGGGGCGTGCCCCGACCCGACATCGAGGCGTGCCGAGTGCGGCTCTTTCGGCGCGCCACGCAGGAACTCCCCGATTCGTCAGTGGTGCTGTCCGACCCAGATACGCTGACCGTGACCAGTCCCTGGAGGGAAATTCCTCAACCCGCGGCATTGGCGCGCGTAGCCGCGCTATTTGGCGGCGAGGAATTCGAGGGAATGCGTCTGACGCTGCGATTCACCGCCGGCGAGTGGCGCGGCACACCTGACGGCCGGCCATTGAGCGAAGCCACGCTCGTCATCTGGTCGGAGCTGCGTGGCGGCGTCCCCCGGCTCAAGGGAACTTGGCCGGCGGACCTTTCAGGGCGTGGGGAAACGGGGTTCCATTTCGCGCCCTGGATCAGCGAAAACCAATTCTGGCAGGCCGTCAGCCGCTTCGGCAAAAGCCGCGAGGCGCTTCCGTGCCCGGAACGCCTTTTTATCTCGCCGGCCTGGCAGCATGTTCGACGCGCTGCGCGCTGGCTGCAGGTCGATGTTGGAGAGCAGCGCACGCTGGGGGCGTTTCTCGCGCGGGTGGCAACGTTCGGAACGATCGCCGCATTGAGTTTCAGTGCCATGGGCCTTTCTCCCAGTGTTCCGACAATCCTTCTCGTCGCTCTGCCGGGCCTGCTCTCGCTTCGCTGGCTCCTGCGGACCATTTTCAGGAAAGTGAAGAACGTCGCGAACTTCCACGACAGAATGAAAACCCGGCTGCGCGAGGTATACTCGCAGCCCCTGAACTTTCTAGCGGTGGATCTGGCGGAGGCCGGCCGCTGGCCCGAAGCCAGCACGGCGAAATACACGCGCGAGGCCGAGCAAATGGGTTGTGTGCATTGGCGCGACATGTGCCGGACCGCATCCGCGGGCATCCAGTCCTTCTATCGGACCTTCGCGCTCCCGTCGCAACGGACGTACATCTTCCTCACGCTCATGCACTCGACCGGAAACCAGAGGCCGTTTCCGGCGAAGGCATGGTTCATGGCGACGACGTATTTTACCGACGGAACGCGACTTTTGCTGACGAACGAGCAGGGCGGATACAGCCGTACGCGCGATCGGCTGGTAGTCCAGCGTTTCTTCCCGCAGGCCAGAGACCTCGCCGCGCTACTCGAAATGAGTCAACCGATTGTCCAGCGCCTGATCGCCGGCGGGAAAGAGCTGCTGCCGATGATGTCACCCGACGAGCTGCTGGCCCGGATGGAGACGGATCACGAGCGGGCCAGCGAATTGGCCCGCCGCGCGGGCTATTTCACCTGGGGCGCCGCGATCCGCCAGAGCTTTCACCTGACCCGTCGTGAATATCGCTCGCGGTTGTGAATGCGAAGGAGGCGGCCCGCCGGGAGCTGCCGGGGCAAGTCGACGCGAAGCGGGCCGTCACGCCTCGCGGGTCTGCAGAAAGAGCGCCTTTTTTTCGCCGGGGAGGGTGAAGTCGAAACCGCAGCTTCGGAAGAAATCCTCCGAAGAGGTGATGGCCATGACCTCCAGCACCTGTTCTTCACGGGCGCGGCTAATGCACGCCTCGACCAGCCGCTTGCCCACTCCCTGCCCCTGGTACTCCGGCCGCACGACCAGGCTCCGCAGTTCGGCCAGCTTGCTGGAATAGATTTCGAGGGCGGCACAGCCGACGATTTTTCCGGCATCTTCGGCGACGAAATAATTCGGCAGGAGGAGCGCCAGCTCGTCGATCGTGCGGGGCAGCAGGATCTTGCGCTGTACGAACGGCTCGATCAATTCGGCCAGCGGGCGGATGTCGGTGCCTCGCGCGGGGCGAACGACGATGTTTGACGGCGTTTCGGGCATTGTGGGCGACTCGCCAAAGAAACCTGTGGCCGCGGACGGCAGCCGGGAGTGCTCTGCGGCAATATCGCGCGCTGTTGACGTTACGCGCGTTTCCCGCGAACGGACAATTCACTAAACTACGGTGCCTTCACTCATCGACGCAAGCCACCGCAGGAAAGTTCGTATGAATCGCCAGAAAAGCCGGGAATGTTTCGAACGCGCCTGCCGAGTCATTCCTGGCGGAGTGAACAGCCCTGCCCGGGCCTTCGGGGGGGTTGGCGGAGCGCCCCTTTTCATCCAGCGCGGGGCCGGTCCGTACCTCTACGACGTCGACGGCAACCGCCTGCTCGACTACGTCGGCTCGTGGGGACCGCACATTCTCGGGCACGCCCACCCGGCGGTGGTTGCCGCGGTCCGCGACACACTCGAGCGCGGTACGAGCTTCGGCGCGCCGACCGAAGTCGAGACAGCCCTGGCCGAAGCGATCATCGCGGCGATGCCGTCGATCGAAAGCGTGCGGATGGTCAATTCGGGAACCGAGGCGACGATGAGTGCGATCCGGGTGGCGCGGGGCTTCACGCGCCGGGACGTCGTCGTCAAGTTCGCCGGATGTTATCACGGCCACGTCGACAGCCTGCTGGTGAAGGCCGGGAGCGCGGCCACCACGCTGGGAGTTCCTTCGAGCCCGGGCGTTCCCAAAGGGTGCACCGCCGACACAGTCTGCCTCGAATTCAATGACGTCCGCCAGCTCGAACAGCTCTTTGAATCGCGGCCAGGACAGATCGCCGCCGTGATCGTCGAGCCGGTCGTCGGGAACATGGGCGTCGTCGTCCCCCAGCCCGGGTATCTCGAACGGCTGCAGGCGCTGTGCCGGCAGGATGGCGCGCTGCTCATTTTCGACGAGGTCATGACCGGGTTCCGCGTGGCGTACGGCGGCGCGCAGGGCCGCATGGGGATCAAGCCCGACCTGACGACTCTGGGAAAAATCATCGGTGGAGGGATGCCTGTCGGGGCCTACGGCGGCCGCGCCGACGTGATGCGATCCGTGTCGCCTCTCGGGCCGGTCTATCAGGCGGGAACCCTTTCCGGAAATCCCCTGGCGATGGCCTGCGGCCTGGCGACGTTGCGCGTCCTCAAAGATCAGAACCCCTATCCGCAGCTCGAACGAGCGACGGGGCGGCTGGTCGAGGGGTTGTCGGGCGCGGCGAAAGCCGCGGGGTTGCCACACACCGTGGCCCACGTCGGCAGCATGTTTACGCTCTTCTTCAACCAGGCTCCGGTCACCAATTACACGGTCGCTGCGGGCTGCGATACACAGCGATTCTCGCGGTATTTCTGGGAGATGATCGAGCGGGGGATTTACCTCCCATGCAGCCAGTTCGAGGCGAATTTCGTGTCGGCGGCGCATACTCCTGCCGACATCGACGCTACGATTTCCGCGGCGCGCGATGTTCTCGCAACGATCGCGTGAGGCTCGACGCGCGCGCTTCGAGGCGCGGCGCAGACGGGTCCCTGCCGCACAAAGACTCGGGCGCGCCTCGCCGTGAAAGAAGGCGCTTTCTGTGAATCTGGGGAAACTGCGAAGATTCGAGGCGACTTCGACCCGCAGCGCGCCAAAACCCCGCATTGCCCTGTTTGGCGAAATCGATTAAATCTCGCCCGACTCACAGTTTACGCATCGCATTTCTGCGCACACAGGGCATACCATGTTAATACGCTCTGAACCGCCGGTCGGACGTCGATCGCACATCATTCGATCAGTCTTGTTCGTGGTCCTGGGTGCAGCCCTGGCAACGTTCGGCTGGTGTGCCATGGATCACTTCCGCCGTCCAGATTCGGACGAGGACACTTCGACTCCAATGGCTGAGCTGGGGGAACCGGAACCGCCGTCAGCCGCGTTCGCGAGCATCGAGCTGCCTGCCGGCGACGCCACCGCGCCGGCCCTGGACCCCTTCGACCTTGCCGAAGACGCCACCCCGGACGAGCCGTCCACGACGGAGTCTTCGTTGTCAGATCCGGCAAAGGCCGCGGCCACCGCCATCGAGGCCGTACAACTCGAGTCAGCGGCGGCGGAGCCCGAGGCGGTCAAGACCGCCGATTTCCAGGAGGAAGCGACGGCGCCGGCTGCGGCGGAAGCCGACGACGAACTCGGACTGCGAATTCCCGAGGGTTTTGCGATCACGCGCTATGCCGATGATTCACTGGCCCACGACATCTTTTCGATGACCATTGACTCGCTGGGCCGCGTCGTCGTTTCCGGACCGGGCTACGTCAAAATTCTGGTGGACACCGACAACG
>JBLMWR010000835.1:0-2995 GCA_050257335.1 Deltaproteobacteria bacterium
ATTTGGAGTCGTAATCGCCAGGGCCAGAGCCCCCAATGACAGAACCGCGGCAACCCGCGCTCCGACGATCGATTGCTTGAGTGCGATTTTGATTTTCATCGTTTCAGTTCCCGTCGCTCACCCAATCGCCATGTCCGGTTCTTCCCTTGTGACGAATTCCAGCAGAGCCGGTTTCCCTTCGCGCGTGGCGGCGATGCCCGCTTCGATCGCCGGGAGGACCTCTTCCGGCTTTTCAACACGGCGGGTCCACGCCCCCAGACCGTGGGCGACCTGGCTGTAATTGCCGGAAAGCTGTTTGGTCCCGAACAGCTCGCAGGCGCGGGGGATGTTCTTCTGGTAGTTCCCCATCGCCGAATTGTTGAGCAGGATCGTGAGGATCGGGATCTCCTCGCGGACCGCGGTTTCGACGTCCATCCCCACCATCCCGAATGCCGCGTCGCCCAGAACGTTGACGACGAGTTTCTCGGGAGCCGCCAGTTTGGCCCCCATCGCGGCGCCCAGCGAAAAGCCGAGCTGCGTCGAATGTCCCCAGCCGATGTAACCGCGGGGGGTGACCGATTCGTAAAGAGGCAGAAGCTGATCGCGGGGGTTGCCCGAATCGTGCGTGACGATCGACTGGGCCGGGTCGATCGACTTCATCAGATCGCCGATCACGCGGTACGGATTGAGCGGAACCTCGCTCGAAGCCAGTTTCGGTTTCCAGCGGGCACGCCACGTCTCCCGCGCGGCGGCGATTCCCTGCTCGACGGGCTTCCGCCGAGGAGCCGGTTTGCTCCCCTGCTGGCGGATCAGCTCGTCGATCATCTGCCGCAGAACGAGCCGCGCGTCGCCAAGCAACGCAACGTCAGCCACCTGGTCCTTGTTGATGTCGCGCGGATCGTTCGTCACGTGGACGAAGCGCTTCCCGGCGGGAATCTTCGGCGAAAAGATCCCGGTGGTCAGGCTCGTCCCCACGCCGAGGATGACGTCGCACGTCTGTACCCATTGTTTCGCCAGGTCGGTGCGGGCGTACGAGGCCACGCCCAGCGACAGGGGATGCCGTTCGTTGAAGCCGCTCTTGCCGAGCATCGTCGTCATCACCGGCGCACCGAGCCGCTCGGCGAACTCGGCCAGCTCGCCCCAGGCGTGCGCGTAGAGAACTCCCTGCCCCGCCTGAATCATGGGGCGCCCGGCCTTGATGAGCAGCCGCACGGCGTCGCGGACGGCGTCGGGGTCGGCCCCGCAGCGAGTCCGGGCCGGTGGAGTATAATCGAGCGATTGGCCGACCTGCTCGGTCGCCACATCGACGGGGACTTCAAGCATCACTGGCCCCGGCCGGCCGGAACGAAGCAGCGTATACGCCCGCCGCATCCGCTGCGGAATCGAGCGCGCCGACGGAATCATGTCGGCCCACTTCGTCGTCGCTGAGAAGTTTCGGACACCGTCGAAGTTGGGAGGAACACCGACCAGCTCGCGACCGGGATGCCCCGGAAGAAACAGGATCGGGCTCGAATCGGTATACGCATGGGCGATCCCGGCAAAGGCGTTCTCAGTCCCGGCCGCCTGCTGCACGGTGACCACGCCGAACTGCTCGCCCAGGCTCGTCCGCGAGAACCCGTCTGCCATGTTCTCGGCCACCCGCTCCTGCCGGGCGACGATCGGCCGAATCCCGGCCTCAGCCAGCGCTTCGAGAATGGGTGTGTAGGGAAAGCAGAAAACCTGCCTAACCCCCTCGATCTTCAGAATCTCCGCACTCGCCTGTGCGCCGTTCATAGCTTTCCTTCGCAAAAGGCCGGCAGACGCCTGGCGTCAGTTCGGCGTGGCCGTGCCAATGAGGAGTGCCCGGTATTCATCCGCCGCGAATTCAAATGGGCCGAGGTTCTTAACAGGGTCAGTCATCATTGGATCATAGTCGTTCTCGTATCGAAATTCGCTCCACACGTACGAGTCGGATGCTCTGGCCACGGCTACCGTGAAAGCTCCGCACCCCAAGTGCCCACATTCGGGGCACACGAAGAGCATCACTCGGCCTGTTCCAATGTCCGCGGGCTCGTCGAGAAGGAGCTTCCCAACTGCGCCGACATTGCACTTTTTGTCAGACACGTCGAGCCGGCCAACGAGGTCCAGCCTGGAGACGCCGAGTCTCCCCGCCAGCGATACTCCGTTCACGACAAAGTCAAAGGTATGACGTTCGTGTTTTCCGGGACTGCCGATCCGATGCATGGCTACGAGTTGTAACTTCGCTGCTTTCACGCGCTGTCCTGAACATCGAAACCCAAATCGTGATATGCCGATCGCATGTTGCTCGGCTGACGAACCATTCCAGGAATGCATCGGTTTTGGACGACCGGTGGCGTCAGGAGATTTTATGGCAATTCGCCGTCTGTTTCATTTGATCGGCGCCGAATTCCAAGATTCCTGCGAACCAGAATCCAGCAGCCGCTGTCTAATTGGAGCGGTCGGCGTCCGCGCCTCGAATGGCAAATTCAACGGACGGTGATCGCCATGACGAAACGAAAGAATTGCGGTTCTTAGAATGACCATCCAGGCTGCGAGTGCCAATTCCGAGCGGAACGCAAATCGGTCGTTCGCCGAGCAGTCGGCGAATGCACGGTCGGCGTACCCGCTGCGCCTGTGACACTCGGCCCAGAATTCCAGCAAGCAGTTCCCCAAGCCCGATGTCACAGCGACATCGGGCTTCTTTTATTTTTTAGAAAAGCAAACGCGTGCGTTCGATCCCCACGCGGGATCATTGTGGTTTTCCGCAGGCTCTGGCGCTACTCGTCGTACGAAAAGGTCTCACGACCGGGTCCGTGGAAAGCCGTCACCCCGAAGCCTCCCCGGTTCCGGGAGGCAAGGAGTCTCTGTCATGACGAGCAAACTGCATCTGAACGTCGGTACCATCGGTCACATCGACCACGGCAAGACGACGCTGACGGCCGCCATTCTGGCCGTCCAGGCGGCGAAGGGCCTGGCCCGCGAGAAGTCGTACGGCGACATCGCCCGAGGGGGGACG
>JBLMWR010000836.1:0-6854 GCA_050257335.1 Deltaproteobacteria bacterium
GATGAAACAGAACAATTCGAATGTGGGGCGGCCGATCCGGATCGCCGATCCGGCAGCGAAGCCGTTGAATGAGCTGCTTGTGTGAAGTGTTGCGTGAGGTTCGCGCGGTACCCAAGCGACGCAGCGCGTGGGCTTGGGGTTGTTACTTCGCGTCGTCTTGACGCGGAGGCAGCAGCTCGAGCAGGCGGAGCTTGATGTCGCTGTGGATCTCTTCGTCCCATTCGGCGGCGACGTGGCCACGGACGTCAAAGGGGGCATTGTAGGGCGGCTCGCCGTTGACGATGAACCGGTTGGCCGGATCGGCCAGGTCGATGTTCTCAAGCCGCTTGCCCGCGTCCCACTTCCCCCACACGACGATGCTGCGCGTATAATAGCTGATCGCCCGGTTGACGTTGACCGGCAGGGCCTTCGGCCGGGCCGGTCCGCGGCCGGCGGACGAGGCATCGAGAAAGACCACCAGGTTGACGGCCAGGGGGGTCTCCCCCTCGCGAAGCTGCTGGACGACCTCCAGGGCCGTATGTCCTCCCCAACTGTTGCCGACGATGGCGACCCGGTCGCCCGGGAATCTCTGCACGTGCTCCCGGACGAATTCGGCGATGCCGCGCGCGCCCGGGGGGTTCTTCGTCTTGATCTTTCCCGCGCGCGTTCCGTTCCAGTTGAAATATTCGGCAATTACGCGGTCGCGGGCGATGTCGCCGGCGAAGCGGTACAGGCCGCTGTTTCCCTCGTTCCGTGCGGCGGTTCCCGCGATCTGCGCCGGGCTCGGATCGGAATCGATCCCGCCGATCAGGACTGCCAGCAGATGGACGGGGCGGCGCGATTCGCTTTGCGTTTGTTTCGCATCTTCGTCGGCGCTCACGAAAACGAGAGATGCACAGCACGCGACGACAAAAAGCAGCAACTTCCAAGCCCACAGGCCGCGTCCTGCCGGTACTTTGAGCAACTTGCAAATTTCAAGTTGAAAATTGAAAAATGTAAATTGCAAATTCATCTCACCCCTGGCGAAACAGCTTCACGGCGCGGACGATGTAGTCGTAGCCGCTGTACAGCGTGATGGCAACTGCGCCCCACAAGATGACATCGCGGACGGTTGCCAGCGTATTTACCAGATCGCGTCCGGGGTTGTGTTGGAGGAATTCGAGAAACAGCAGCGACCCGGCCACCGCCGCGCATTGCACCACCATCTTGAGCTTGCCGCTCATCGTCGCCGAGAAGTCCTTCCCCTCGCTCTCAAGCACGCTCCTGAGGCTGGTGACGAACATCTCGCGGCCGATGACGGCCATGACCATCCAGGCGTTGACGCCGGAATCCGGTTGCACGGCCAGAAACATGAACGCCCCGCCGATGATCACCTTGTCGACGAATGGATCGAAAATCCGACCGATCTTGGTGACCAGGCCGTACCGGCGGGCGATGTAGCCGTCGATGGCGTCGGTCGCCGCGGCGATCAAGAACAGCACGCACGCCGCCAGCCAGTGCCCCCCCGTATCGATCAGCCAGAAGAGGAAGACGGCCAGCACCAGCCGGCTGAGAGTAATGATATTGGGGAGATTGAGCGCGGAAGGCGAGCGGGGCTGGCCTCCCGGGCCGGAGGGAGGCCGCGAGGGGACCGGCGACGCCGAATCGCGCTGTTCCGCCAGAGGCATGATGACCGAACTCAATGACGAATGAGAAAAACGACCAGACAATTCCGGAGTTTCACCGACGCCCGGCAGCACCTTCGACGGCAACCACCGAACCGACAAGGTCGTAATCCTGCCGGGCTTCGATTTCGACGGGGAGAAAATCGCCGGGAGCCAGGCCGGTCCCCTTTACATAAACGGCGCCGTCGATTTCGGGGGCGTCGGCGAAACTCCGGCCAATCCAGGCCCCGTCGTCGATCTGGGCGTCAATCAGCACGTCGAGCTCGTATCCCACCAGTGAGTCTCCAAATTCGAAGGCGATCTGCTGCTGCAATTCCATCAGCCGCTCGCGGCGGGCGTCTTTGACCTCCTCGGGAAGGTGCCCGTCGAGCTTCACAGCCGGCGTCCCCGGCTCGAGCGAATACGTGAAGACCCCCATCCGTTCGAACCGCGTCTCTTCGACGAAGTCGCACAACTCTTCGAACTGCGCCTCGGTCTCTCCGGGAAAGCCGACGATAAACGTCGTTCTCAGGACGAGGTTGGAAATCTTCCGGCGGAGCTTCTCGACCAGCGCGACCGTCTGCGCGCGATTGACCCGCCGCTGCATGCGTTTCAGAACCGGGTCGCTGATATGCTGCAGAGGCATGTCGAGATAGGGGATGATTTTTTTCGAGTCGGCGATCTGGTCGACAAGCTCGTCGGTAAAATTGATCGGGTACAGGTACAACAGCCGGATCCAGTCGATCCCCTCGACCTGTTCCAGCTCTTTGAGCAATTCGACCAGCCGCACCCGGCCGTACAGGTCCATCCCGTAGTACGTCGTGTCCTGGGCGACGATGTTCAGCTCACGAACTCCGTCGGCGGCCAGCTCGCGGGCCTCGGCGACGACCATCTCCAGGGGCTTCGTAGCGTGCCTGCCGCGCATTTTGGGAATCGCGCAGAACGTACAGGTGCGGTCGCAGCCTTCGGAAATCTTGAGATAGGCGTAGTGTTTCGGAGTAATGCGAAGCCGGGCGCTGTCGTCGAGCGCCCTGACCGGCGCGGGACGGAACACCGTACGCTGTTCTTCAGACAGGCCGAACAGCCGATCGGCGACTTTCGCAATCTCGTCGCGGGCGAAAACGCCGACGATGCCGTCGATGCCAGGGAGTTCTTCGTGCAGTTTCGCCCCCCCGAGCCGCTCGGGGAGGCAGCCGGCGACGATCACGCCGCGCGTGCGCCCCTGCGCCTTCAGGTCGAGCATTTCGCGGATGACCGCCTTCGATTCCTGCCGCGAGCTCTCGATGAATCCGCAGGTGTTGACGATGACGAAGTCGGCGCCGTCCGGCTCCGAGACCAGAACGTACCCGTCCAGAGCAAGAGTCCCCAGCATCTTCTCGCTGTCGATCAGGTTCTTGGGGCAGCCCAGGCTGACGAAGGCATAAGTGCCTTTGGCGGATGCTGGTTCGTCCACCGGCAAATCGACTTCCGGCGCGCCGAGAATGGGCAATGGTTGCATGAGTGTTGGATTTCTCAGGTGCCGACGGCGAGATCGAGGTGCGAGATGGACTCGATCAGCATCCAAGAGATGGTTTCCCGTTGCTCCACGACACCCGACTCGCCGGCAACGAATGTGAAGACCATTAAGAAGCCCTTTCCTGCCTTATTGATTGTCCACCGTTTGAAGACGTTTCAAGACCTGCGAGATGTGCCTGCAAAGCCACACTTTCTCACGTCGAAAAAACGGAAACCTCATGCCGTATTTTACCCGGTTAGGGCAGCGGTGAACAGTTGATCCGCGCCCCGGTGGCGGCCGGGGAGTGTATTCGCCAATTCCGCCGGGACTGTGTTGAGTGGCCGCTTCGTACCCGCACGGTGTAAGTTGCGTTCGCTGCACGCTGACCGAACGAGGAAAGATTGAAACGTCTGCGCTCCTGCGCGGCGCTTGACGGGAGCTTGCACTTCAGGCCTCGGCAGACGACGGGCTCCCGGTACTGCGGGGTCACCGAGTGATTCCGCGACACGTGCGATTCACGAGGCGACGACCAGCCGCCAGAGGACGGCGACGAACCCGAGCGAATTGATCGTGCTCCCTGCCAGAAGCAGCAGCCGCGGATCCTGGCGGACGGGAAGGGCGCCGGCTTCCGCGGGAGGAGCCTCGGCAGAAACATATCCGGGACTCCAGAACGATCCGTCACTGAGGCGGTATTGCACTCGCGTCTGCCAGAGCAAAAGGCCGATCGCGATCACCGTGGCGGCAGACGCGATGAACAGATGCAGGGGCAGCGGGGCGCCGTCGTCGAGGAGCCTGCCCAGCGGCACGTCGTCCTCGAGCTTGAGCAATATGACCGACAACGAGTTGTTGGCCAAATGCAGCGCGACCGGCGCCCAGAAACTGCGCGTGGTGAGATACAGAAAATGGATGGCGATTCCGAGAGGAATGACGCCGATCGCCTGCGCGGGGTTGACATGCATGATTCCGAACAGGAGGGACGTGATGAGCACCCCGGGCACGAACCCCCAACGGGCCAGGAGCCCCCGCCCGATCAGGCCCCGGAAGATCAGCTCCTCTCCCAGCGCGGGACCGGCGCCGATCACGAACAACAGCGCCGGCAGCGAGGCTCCCGCCATGGCCTTCATCAGTTCGGTCATTTCCATGTGCGATGCGGGAAACCACTCGAACATGCGGCTCTGCAGATTTGAGCACAAGAGCCACAGGGGAAGAACGAGCAGCAGGATCATCAGCCAGTGTCCGGGGGCCGGAAGCCGCCAGCCCAGACGCGACAGACCCGCCCGTCCGAACCGCAGGCGGATGGCCGCCAGACCGATAACGACGGTTGCCAGTTGGGCCGCGGCGATGAGGAAAATGACATTCTCGGTAAAAAACCTCCCCATTTCCGCCGTGATCGCGTTCCGGCCGGCCTGGGTCGTCAGGATCTTCTGAATCGCGTCGCCTCCTGTCGTTGCCAGATAGGCGACGATCAGGAGAACAGCCGCCGCGGCGCCCGCAGCAATCTGCGCGACGTGCACGCCGGTCATCCAGGCAACAGATTCCCAGATTCCCGGTCCGGGGAGGCGCGCGGGGGCCGCAGTCGCGAGCGCCGATTCCGATGTTGCGACGCCCGGGCCCGCATCGATGTCGAGAAACACCTCTTCCGCCGGCAGAATGTGGTCGGGTGCGGGAACCTCGTCCGGACCGCTGCTGCTGCCGCACTCTCGGTCGATCATGTCGTGCGCCGCCCAGCCCGCGAGAGACTGTTTGAAGGGAAAGTCGACCAGCCGGCAAAATCCGGCTGTATAAATCGCGTGAACCCGGTACACTTAAATGTAACGACGATCCCCTTCCCGGTCAAATTCCCAAATTCATGGCCAACGACCAACACATCGTCTCGCCGCTGGCTGTTCACCGCGATTGCCCCCGCTGCGGCAAGCCCGTGCAGCCGGTTGATCTGGTAACCGAGTGCCCGCACTGCGGCTACGAAATCCGCAATCCGCGTCCGGTACCGCTGGCCGAAACGATCATCGGCGGCGTTTCGGCGGAAGCGTCGCCCGATCTGCCTGCGGAAACAGCGCAGCGCGCGGGGGAAGCCGATCCCCTGGTGGGGACCGATCTCGACGTCTACCGCATCGACGCGCTTCTGGGGCGGGGAGGAATGGGGCGGGTTTACCTGGCGCATCATCGCGACCTCGAACGGCCTTGCGCCCTGAAGATTCTGCTTCCCGAGCTGGCCCGGCAGGACGCCGACTACGTCGCGCGGTTCAAGACCGAGGGCCGCAATGCCGCCAGGCTCGTGCATCCCAACATCATCACAGTTCATGCGACCGGCGAGGATCGCGGGTTCCACTATCTCGAAATGGAATTCGTCCCCGGACGGTCACTGCGACAGCTCATTGAAGACGAGCAGCGGCTCTCCCCCCTGCGTGCGACGGCCCTGGCCGCGCGGATTGCCGATGGCCTGGCCGAAGCCCATCGCCACGGGATCATCCACCGCGACCTCAAACCCGACAACGTGCTGATGACGCTGCAGGGGGTGCCAAAAATCGCCGATTTCGGACTTGCCAAGCGGGTCGTCCGCGAAGGAGAGGCGAACATTCCGGACGGACTGTGCGGAACGCCGCAGTACATGGCGCCCGAGCTCTTTCAGGGAGCCGAAGCCGGGCCGGCCACCGACGTGTACGCCCTGGGGGTCTCGTATTTCCTGATGCTCACCGGACGTTGTCCATTCAGCGGCGACACGCTGAACCGGTTGATGACGTGCCTGGTCAACGAGCCGCTCCCGAATGTCCGCCGCATCGTCCCCGACGTATCGCTCGAAATGGCCGAGTGTCTGAACCTGATGCTCGACAAGAACCCTGCGAACCGCCCCCTCGACGCCATCAAGGCGGCGCAACTCTTGCAGGCCATTCTGGGACAGGCCCGCGACCTCGACACACTGCTCGCGGAGGCATTCCGTGACGATCCCCGCGTGGGATGGTCGCGCGAGGGGGGGCAGCGATTCCGCCTCGCCGTCCAGCTCCCCGGATCGCGACGCCAGGCGGTCTATGTCGAACCCAGCGCTCACGGGTCGGCCGAACGCCTGCTCCTGATTTACAGCACCTGCTGCGCGGCGCAAAGCGCCTATTACGAGGCGGCGCTGCGGCTCAATTCCGAAATGCCGCACGGGAGCGTGGCGATCCGCGAGATGGGAGGGGAGTTGAAATTCGTGGTCGTCGACACGTATCCGCGATCGACGGTCGATGCCGAAGAAATCCGCCGCAGCACTCACGAAGTCGCCAGCCGCGCCGACGCCATCGAGAAGCTGTTGACCGGACTGGACCGTGAATGAGTGTTATTTGCGGTACCCCAGCCCGGCAATGACGTCGTACAATTCTTCGAAAGTGATGAACCGCCGGCGGTGGCGGAGCTTGTACTGATCGACAGCTTCGGCGAGCTCGATGACCTCGGGCCGGAACGTCTGGCGGGAATCGACGAACTGCCGGCGCTCAGACCCGTCCTTGCGGGCTCCGCCCGGCTGACGCCGGTCGACGAACGGGCCGATGCTCTGCATGCCGGGAGCTTGAACGACATCTTGCATTTCGATACTCCTCGAAGGGGCTCGCGCCAGCAACTCTACTTCGTGTTTCGAATGCGCCAAACGGGTGGTTGACGTTTCCGTCCGCGGCCTATAACACTCAGGCTCGATAAGCCCCGAGTTCCGGGAAGACGGACGGACGGGGTTGAAGCAGTTGTATCGGCCTGTGGCGGAAAAATCC